>JAFIHO010000140.1 GCA_017849395.1 Hyphomicrobiales bacterium | reverse complement strand
GCCATTGCAGGTGAAGGTGAACTGGCAGCCGGGACGGCCGGCGCCTTCATAGACCACCGCGCAGATCGAATGGCCGTAATTGCCCGAATTCATGCGGTGGAAAACCACTTCCGCCACGGCCTTCTGGCCTTTGTCGCCCTCGCCCCGCGCTTCGTAATAGAGAACTTCCGACAGGCAGCGATGCTCGGCCAGAAGCTGATTTTTGACGGCGTCGGCCGCCGTCAGCCTCACGGGCTGCACGGCTTCGGGCTTGACCACGGCGGGCTCCACCTTCACGGCCTTGACGGCGGAGCGGCTGGTGAGCGAGGCGCCCACGGCGGCGCTTGCGGTGGCGAGAATGATCGCCAACGCAGCGATGAGGACGCGGTCCGACCGCGACAGCGCGTCACTGGTTCTTCTGGTCATTGGGGAATTCGACTCTTTCGGCTTTTGGTTTCGCTTCGTCTATCTGGCTTGCTCTATTTCGCGTCCCGCTTGCGCTGCCCCTTCATCGGCATCACTTCGCGTTTGCTATTTCGATTAGGCTGGTTCGATTTGGCTACGTCCTCAAAAAGTTCCGAATGGTTCCCCAGCGGGTCCGCGCTATGACATGCGCAATTCGGACCCGTCAAATAAATTTTTTAGAAACGTGACATTGCGTCATTTGACAACGCAATTTTCCAGCATTTTCAAGGACCGTCCGCATACGGACTATATGTCCCTGCCGGTTGCCACCAGTGCCGCCTGCGCAGCCGCGAGACGCGCCACAGGCACGCGGAAGGGCGAACAGGACACGTAATCCAACCCCGAGTCGTGGCAGAATCGGATCGAATCTGGATCACCGCCATGCTCGCCGCAGATGCCGAGTTTCAACTTGGCACGGGTTTTACGCCCCCTTTCGGCCGCGATCTTTACCAGTTCACCAACACCCTCGACATCTATCGAGACAAAGGGATCACGCGCGATGACCCCTTTGGCGAGATAGTCGTTAAGGAACATGCCCGCATCGTCCCGCGATATGCCGATGGTGGTCTGCGTCAGATCGTTTGTGCCGAAGGAGAAGAATTGTGCCGTTTCGGCGATCTCCCCGGCGCGCAATGCGGCGCGCGGCAATTCAATCATGGTGCCGATCAAGTAGGCGGGCACCTTTCCGCGTTCCTTTTTGATCGCGTCCGCAACGCCCGCGATGCGCGCCGCCAGCGCATCCAGTTCGGCCTTGAATCCGACAAGCGGAATCATGATTTCCAGTTCGACCGGCTTGCCGCCCTTCTCTTCCACCGCCAGCGCCGCTTCCAGAATAGCGCGCGCCTGCATCTCGTAGATTTCCGGATAGGTGATGCCAAGGCGGCAGCCGCGATGTCCCAGCATCGGATTGGCCTCATGCAGCACGATGGCGCGGGCGCGCAGCTTCGCCACCGATGTATCGGCGGCGCGCGCGACTTCCTCCATTTCCTCGTCGCGATGCGGCAGGAATTCATGCAGCGGCGGATCGAGCAGCCGGATGGTCACGGGCAGCCCGGCCATCGCCTCAAAGATCCCTTCGAAATCGCTGCGCTGGATCGGCAGCAGCTTGGCTAGTGCAGCGCGACGCGCCTCCTCCGTGTCGGCCAGGATCATCTGGCGCACGGCAAGAATCCGGTCCGGCTCGAAGAACATATGCTCGGTGCGGCACAGGCCGATGCCTTCGGCGCCGAACTTGCGCGCCGTGGCGGCGTCGCCTGGCGTGTCGGCATTGGTGCGCACCTTCAGGCGGCGCACCTCGTCAGCCCAACCCATCAGCGTGCCGAAATCGCCGGTCAGTTCGGGCTGGCGCAGGCCGACCCTTCCCTTGAACACCAGCCCCGCCGCACCATCGATAGTGATGATATCGCCGCGCTTGATGACGACATTACCGCACATCATCTCGCCCTTGGCCGCGTCGATCTTCAACATGCCCGCACCGGACACGCAGGGCCGCCCCATGCCACGCGCCACCACAGCGGCGTGGCTGGTCATGCCGCCGCGCGCCGTGAGAATGCCCTTGGCGGCGTGCATGCCGTGAATGTCTTCCGGGCTGGTTTCGGTGCGCACCAGTATCACATCCTTGTGATCGGCGGCCAGCCTCTCCGCTTCGTCAGCGGTGAACACCACTTCGCCGGTCGCCGCGCCGGGCGACGCGCCCAGGCCTGACGCGATCTGCTCCTTCGGCGCATCGGGGTCGAGCGTCGGGTGCAGCAACTGGTTCAGCGCCTCCGGATCGACGCGGGTCACCGCGACCTTCTTGTCGATGAGCCCCTCGCCCACCATGTCCGCCGCCGCCTTCAGCGCCGCATCCGCGGTGCGCTTCCCGGCGCGGGTCTGCAGCATGAACAGCTTGCCTTCCTGGATAGTGAATTCGACATCCTGCATGTCGCGATAATGGTGTTCCAATCGCGCGCCAATGGCTTTCAGTTCCTCGAACGCCTTGGGCATCGCCTCTTCCATGGAGAGCCGCTTGCCGCTCTGGCGTTCGCGCACAATTTTGCTGATCGGCTGCGGCGTGCGGATGCCCGCCACCACGTCCTCGCCCTGGGCGTTGATGAGGAATTCGCCATAGAGCAGCTTCTCGCCGGTGGCCGGATCGCGGGTGAAGGCGACGCCAGTGGCCGATGTCTCGCCGCGATTGCCGAACACCATCGCCTGCACAGTTACGGCGGTGCCCCAATCCTCGGGGATGTTGTTCAGCTTGCGATAGGTATTCGCGCGCGGGCTGCGCCACGACCCGAACACCGCGCCGATGGCGCCCCACAATTGTTCATGCACATCCTCTGGGAACGGCTTGCCCAATTCCTTCAGCACCCGCTTCCTGTAAAGCTCAGCCACCCGCTTCAGGTCGTCCGCGGTAAGATCGGTGTCCAGTTCCGCGCCGCGCGCATCCTTCTCGTCGTCCAGTATTTCCTCGAACGCCGAATGATCGACGCCCAGCACCACATCGGAATACATCTGGATGAAGCGGCGATAGCTGTCATAGGCAAAACGCTCATCGCCGGTCAGCTTCGCCAGGCCTTCGGTGGTAGCCGCGTTCAGACCCAGATTCAGCACCGTATCCATCATGCCCGGCATCGACACCCGCGCGCCGGAGCGTACGCTAAGCAGCAGCGGCT
>JAFIHO010000139.1 GCA_017849395.1 Hyphomicrobiales bacterium | reverse complement strand
CGCCACCGCCACCCCGGCGATCCGCAGCGACAGCAACAGCGCCTCGCTTTCGGGCTGTGTGAGCAGGCTCATGGCGCCGTTATAGCCCATGGCCGGAAAAACCGGGCCAAAGCAAAACAGGCGCCGATGCTATCGGCGCCTGTCTGCATTTCATGCGCGAAGCGCCCTACTTGCGCGCGACGAGCGACCACAGATGGGCGATCGAAGTCACCTTCGGATCGGGAGACTGGACGGCCGTGAAGGTCTTCACGGCATCCGCCTTCTGGCCCGCATAATACTGCGCCATGCCCAGGCGCATCTGGGCATCGCCCTTGTCCTTCAGCGTCTTGGTCAGCGCATCCTGCAGAGTGGCGACGGCGTCCTTCGCGGCGCCCTGACCGATCTGCTGTTGGCCCAGCTTCACCAGCAGTTCGCCATCCGAACCGGCCTTGGCCTTGGCGACGTTGGCGGCGACGGCGGCGGCGTCGGTGCCGGCCTGGCCCTGGGCGACCTTGAGCAGGCGATTGGTGCGCTCGTCATTCAGTTCCTTGAAAGTGGCCTGGCCCTTCACGATCGCGGCCTGGGCCTCGGCGGCGAAGCCGAGCTGCAGCGCAAGCTGCGCCAGGGTCAAGTAGTCGTCCTTGGTCTCCATCGAGCCGGTCACCAGCTTGAGCCGGTAGATGTCGAGCGTGTTGATGTCCCGCATACCCTTCTGGCGTTCCGTCAGCTTGAGCAGGCTCTTCCAGTATTCCGGCTTCTGGTTGTGGGAGATCAGCTTCTCCAGCGCCTCGCGCTGCGTCGCCTCGTCATTGTTGTCATAGGCGCAGCGCATCAGGATTTCGAGCACGCCGTCCGGCGCATTGTTGCCATAGGCGGACTTGATGTAGCGCTGGCAGCCCGCCTTGTCCCCGGCCAGATAATAGGCCTGGGCGACAAGCTGGGTTTCGGTGGCGGTGAGGCCGCCCATCTTGCGCAGCTCTTCCGCGTCGGCAATGACGCCGCGATAATTCTTGGCGCGATAGTCATTGGCCATCTTCGCCTGCAGCGCGACCTTGCCGCCGACGCTGGCGTCGCCGGAATTGACGGCGATGTATTGTTTCATCTGTGCGATGACCTGGCTTTCCGCCGCAGTCTTGTTCGCCGCAGCTTCGGCCTCATTCACCTTGGCCATCGCGGCCTTCCAGTTCTTCTGGGTGGCAAGCTGCTGGGCTTCCGTCAGGGGCTTGCCCACGACGGCGCGGACCGCCTGGGCCTGGGCGGGCGCGATCGCCGCCAGCAGGGCACCGGCGGACGCGGTGGCAAGCATCAACGCCGTCATCGCGGCACGCAGTTTACGAGCAGTCATTAGGAGGACCTCACTTCGTCATCGCATAAAAAGGGAAAGCGCGCGGGGTTGCCGCACGCTTTCGCTCCACGGCCGTGTCCCTCACAGCCTAATTATACTGGTCAATCCCGGTAAAACCAATATGGGTCGCACCGAGACGCTGGGCGTCGGCCAGAACCCGGGCCACCGCGTCATACTTCGCCAGCCGGTTGGCATCGATATGAATTTCCGGCTGAGGATCCTGCTTCGCAGCGTCCGCCAGATAGGCATCCATGGTAGCGCGATCAACCGCCGTGCCGTTCCACAGAACCGTACCGTCGAAGTCCACCGTCAGGGTAACGGGTTCGGACTGGACCGCGTTCGGATTCGGCGGCGCCGCCTGCGGCATGTCGAGTTTCACGGCATGCGTCTGGATCGGCAGTGTAATGATGAGAAGAGTCAGAAGAACAAGCATCACGTCGATGAGCGGCGTGGTGTTCATCTCCACCATTACTTCGCCGTCCGCCGTGCTGGAACTCATTGCCATGGCAATACTACCTTCTTTGCTGTCGCCGTCAGAAGCTGCCGGCTTCGAGATTGTGCGGCTCGGTGATGAAGCCGACTTTCTGGATGCCGACCTGCTGGCAGGCCAGGATCACGCGGCCCACGGCCTCGAACCGAACCCCTTTGTCGGCGCGGATATGCACCTCCGGGAAGGGTTGGTTCGCCGCCTGGGCCCGCTTCACCGCATCGACCAGCGAGGCCCGCAGCGCGGTCTGGTCGATCGGCGGACCATTGGCGCTGTTATAGACCTGCTCGTCCTGGGTGACGAAGATCACGATGTTCTCCGGCTTGGTCTGCGTCACGATATTGCGGTACGTGGGCAGATTGACCGGAATGGTCTTCACGATCACAGGGATGGTGACGAGGAAGATGATGAGCATCACCAGCATCACGTCCACCAGGGGCGTGGTATTGATGGTGGTGTTCAGCGCCGCCTCGTCTTCGTCCATATGGGCGTTTTGAACGTCAACAGCCATGACTTAAAACTCCTTTCGCGTCAGAAACCGCGATACGGATTACTTGCTCCGGCTGATGAGATAGGCCTGCAGGTCGCCCGCGAAGGCGCGCAGCTTCTCGGTGATGATCTTGTTGCGGCGGACCAGGTAGTTGTAGCAGAGCACCGCCGGAACCGCGACCATCAGACCGATGGCGGTCATGATCAGCGCTTCACCCACCGGACCGGCGACCTTGTCGATCGAGGCCTGGCCGGCAACACCGATACCGATCAGCGCGTTCAGGATGCCCATGACGGTTCCGAGCAGACCGACGAACGGCGAGACCGAACCGACCGAACCGAGGAAGGCGATGCCGCCCTGGATACGGGCATTGGCGTCTTCGAGCTGGCGGGTCAGGGTCATGCCGATCCAGTCATTCAGGCCGACCAGGCTGGTGCCGCCGGTGGAGGCCTTCAGGCCCGCTTCGGCGATGCCGCGGAACATGGAGTTCTTCGGCAGCTTCTCGACACCCTCATTGAGGCTGGCGGAGGTCCAGAACTTCTTTTCGACGGTCTGGGCCTGGCCGAGGATGCGCTGCTGGTCGATCCACTTGGTGAAGAAGATGTACCAGCTGCCGGCCGACATGATGACCAGCACGATCAGAATGGAGCGGGAGACGAGATTGCCTTCCTTCCACATATTCTCGATGCCGTAGGGCGTGGCTTCGGGCTCGGCGGGAGCGGCGGCCGGAGCCTTCGGCGCTTCCTGGGCGGCAACCGGCGCAATGGGAGCCATGGCGGCGATGGGAGCCACCGGGCTCAGGCTGGTCATGATGGCGATGGCGGCTGCGATCACCAGGGACTTGAACTTCATTGTCTTACTCCGTGTCTTTGTCTGAATAAGTCGAAAAACTGATTACCGGGCGTCCTTGAGGCTCCAGACGATATTGACGCGAGTCTTCGCCTCAACCTTCTGTCCCTCTCGGGTCGGCGGCTGCCAGCGCCACCGTGCCTTCACATGCTCGCAAGCCGCTTCGTCGAGGCGCGTCGAACCGCTGCTCTTGAAGACGGTGCATTCGGTGACACTACCCTCGGTGTTGATGTTCACATCGACAGTGGTCGTGCCTTCTTCACCGAGACGCTGCGAGATGGTGGGATAGGGCGGCAGCGTGCGGGTGCGCTGGATCGGCTGCAGCTGGGTCGGCGGCGGCGGCGCGGG
>JAFIHO010000138.1 GCA_017849395.1 Hyphomicrobiales bacterium | reverse complement strand
TTGCTGGCGGCCATGCTCAAGGGCGGCCCCGTATCGCCCGCGACGGAAGAACCGGAAGCCGTTATCGTGAAAGCCGCTGCCCCCGTTCCCGCTCCCACTCCTGCTGCGGTCATAAAGCTCAAGCCCAAGCCCAGAGCCGAAGCCGCGCCCGAACCAAAGCCTCAGCCGAAGCCGGAAAAGGCGGCGGCCAAGACAAAGCCCGTGGCGAAGGCGCCCGAAAAAAAGGCTGCCGTCAAGAAAGCGGTTCCCGCCGCCAAGCCCAAGGCAAAGGCAAAGCCTGCCCCACGTCCCGCCAAGAAGAAGAAATAGATGTTCGCGTCCCTCTTGCGGCTGTTGTCCGGGCCCGAGGCGCCAAAGGCCCCGGACCTGCATCTGTCCGTCGCGATGCTGCTGCTGGAAGCCGCGCGTCAGGACGACACCTTCGACGCCGCCGAACGGACGATGATCGAAAATCTGCTGACCAGCCGTTTCGGCCTGACGCATGACGAATGCGTCGCGCTGATGGAAAAAGCCCAGGCACGCAGCGCGCAGATGGTTCAGTTGCACGGCCATACCAGCGCGATCGCCGAAGCGATGACGCCGGACGAGCGTATCCATCTGATCGAAATGCTGTGGGACGTCGCCTATGCCGACAATGTTCTGGACCCGGAGGAGGATCTTCTGATCCGCCGCATCGCGGGCCTCATCTATGTCAGCGACCGGGATCGGGTCCTGGCCCGTCAGCGCGCCCTGGCGCGGCGCGGCGCAACATCCTGAAAAAGCGGCGGGCCGGGGATGAACCCGGCCCGCGCTATTTTTCCTGTCAGGACTTCTTCAGGTCGAAGCGGTCCAGGTTCATCACTTTTGTCCAGGCCTTGACGAAGTCCTGCACAAACTTCTCCGAGGCGTCGTCGGAGGCATAGACCTCCGCCACGGCCCGCAGTTCCGAACTCGAACCGAAGACCAGGTCCACCGGACTTGCGGTCCACTTCACCTGGCCGGACTTGCGGTCGCGCCCTTCATAGACGCCATCCGCCGCCGCCTTCTTCCACTCCGTCGACATGTCGAGCAGATTGACGAAATAGTCGTTGGTCAGCGTGCCGGGACGGCTGGTGAAGACGCCCTGGCGCGAATGGCCGTTATTGGCGTCCAGTGCCCGCAAACCGCCAACCAGCACCGTCATTTCCGGCACGGTGAGGGTCAGCTTTCCGGCGGTGTCCACCAACGCCACCGCGGGCGGCTTGGTGTTGTCCTTGCCATAATAGTTGCGGAAGCCATCGGCGGTCGGCTCCAGCACGGCGAAGGATTCCACATCGGTCTGTGCCTGGGTCGCGTCGGTGCGGCCGGGCGAGAAAGGCACTGTCACGCTATGACCGCCCTTCTTCGCGGCGTCCTCGATGGCGGCGTTGCCACCCAGAACGATCACATCGGCCAACGACACTTTCTTGCCGGACTGTTTCGCATTGAAGTCGGTCTGCACCTTCGTCAGGACCTTCAACACTTTGGCCAGTTCGGCAGGTTCGTTGACGGCCCAGTCCTTCTGCGGCGCCAGACGGATGCGCGCCCCATTCGCGCCGCCCCGCTTGTCGGTGCCCCGGAACGAAGCCGCTGACGCCCAAGCCGTGCGCACCAGCTCTGCATCGGTCAGGCCGGACGCGAGGATGGTAGTCTTCAACGCGGCAGCATCGGCATCGTTGATCGGCGCGTAATCTGCTGCGGGCACCGGATCCTGCCAGATCAGCATTTCCTTTGGTACCTCCACGCCGAGGTAACGCGCACGCGGCCCCATGTCCCGGTGAGTCAGCTTGAACCAGGCCTTTGCGAAAGCCAGCTTGAAGTCTTCCGGCTTGTCGCGGAAACGCGTGACGATCTTGTTGTAGGACGGGTCGAATTTCAGCGCCAGGTCGGTGGTGAACATCATCAGCGGATGACGCTTGGACTTGTCATGCGCGTCCGGCACGATGGCGGCCGGGTTCTTCGGCTGCCATTGCGTCGCGCCAGCCGGACTCTTTGTCTGCACCCATTCGGTCGCCAGCAGGTTGCTGAGATATTGCGTGGTGAAGGTGACGGGCGATGTCGTCCACGCGCCTTCCAGGCCGCTGGTGATGGTGTCCGCACCCTTGCCGGTGCCGCATTTGTTGACCCAGCCCAGGCCCTGCTTTTCCAAGCCTTCGCCCGCGGGCGCGGCGCCAACGCAATCCGCCGAAGCCGCGCCATGCGCCTTGCCGAAGGTATGACCGCCCGCGATCAGCGCCACGGTCTCTTCGTCATTCATCGCCATGCGGCCAAAGGCCTCGCGGATATCCTTCGCCGCCGCGATGGGATCGGGCACGCCGTTCGGCCCTTCCGGATTGACATAGATCAGGCCCATCTGCAGCGCGGCCAGCGGCTTGGGCAGGGCCCCATCCGCGCCGCGATTGCTGGACATGAACTTGTCCCCGCCCCAATAGACCAGATCCGGCTCCCAATCGTCGGCGCGCCCGCCGCCGAAGCCGAAGGTCTTGAAGCCCATCTGCTCCATCGCGACATTGCCGGTGAGCACCATCAGGTCGCCCCAGGAGATTTTCTCGCCATACTTCTTCTTCACCGGCCACAGCAGACGCCGCGCCTTGTCGAGATTGGCATTGTCCGGCCAGCTGTTGAGCGGCTCGAAACGCTGCTGTCCGCCCGCCGCGCCGCCGCGGCCGTCGAAGATGCGATAGGTGCCCGCGCCATGCCAGGCCATGCGGATGAAGAAGGGACCGTAATTGCCATAGTCGGCGGGCCACCAGTCCTGCGACTGGGTCAGCACCGCCGCGATGTCTTTCTTCACCGCGTTGAGATCGAGTGTCTGAAACGCCTTCGCATAGTCGAAATCCTTGCCCAGCGGATTGGATTCCGCGCTGTGCTGGCGCAGCGTGGACAGGTCCAGCCTTTCGGGCCACCAGAAGTCATTGGATCGCGCCACGCCTTCGGCGAGCGCAGGGCCGCCCAGCGATGTCGCGGAAAAAGCGGCGAGAACCATCGCCGCGCACGTATTCCTTCCTAGTTTCGCTATTTTGCTTGGCATCGCCGTAACTCCTCTCGGTTTATGTGCGCGCTGCGATCCTCGCATGGCCCGACGAAATGGCCGGGCGGATTGCAGGCAGACACACTCTTTAGAATAATTCTAAGATTGAGACAAGTCCAAAAGTCCGACAAAATAATTTATCATGGTTCGAGTTGTTGCGCATGACACGATGATGCGCAGCTGCTGCGTTCAGTCGATTTCATTGCCCGCCATCGCTCCCTGTGGCTCTATGCAGGAAAGGGGAGGAAAAATGAGCGTGCATCTCAGTCGCCGCGCGATACTGGCGGCGTCCGCCGGTATGATTGCCGCTCCATCGCGGGCGGACATGCCGGTGGAAGGGCTGGACACACCGAAAATATGCCTCGGCGCGCTGCTGGAATCCGAACTCAATCCGCGCGGCCTCAAACGCTACCGGCAGATCGGCGTCACCCATGTGATCCTGGGCAGTGCTGGCTTTCCCTGGAATGCGGATGCGCT
>JAFIHO010000137.1 GCA_017849395.1 Hyphomicrobiales bacterium | reverse complement strand
ATCTTCGCTCCGTCCGCCGGTAGGGTGGCGTCGTGGAAGGCCTGCGCCGTCTCCGGGTCCAGCGCCAGGGCGAATTGGTCGCGCCAGCGGAATTCGAAACGCGCCTTGCTCATCGCGTCGTCCCAGATGCGGGCGGCGGGATGGCCCTTGGCCAGGTCGGCTGCATGGGCGGCGATGCGGTAGGCAATCACGCCCGCCTTCACATCGTCGCGATCCGGCAGGCCCAGATGCTCCTTGGGCGTGACGTAGCAGAGCATCGCCGTGCCGAACCAGCCGATCATCGCCGCGCCGATGGCGCTGGTGATGTGGTCATAGCCGGGCGCGACATCGGTGGTAAGCGGGCCCAATGTGTAGAAGGGCGCTTCGTCACAGGCCGCCAACTGGCGGTCCATGTTTTCCTTGATCTTGTGCATCGGCACATGGCCGGTGCCTTCGATCATCACCTGCACATCATGTTTCTGCGCGATGCGGTTGAGTTCGCCCAGCGTGTCGAGTTCGGCGAACTGCGCCGCGTCATTGGCGTCGGCGGTGGAGCCGGGGCGCAGGCCGTCGCCCAGGCTGAACGACACGTCATACTGTTTGAGGATTTCGCAGATGTCCTCGAAATGGGTGTAGAGGAAATTCTCCTTGTGGTGCGCAAGGCACCATTTGGCGAGGATGGAGCCGCCGCGCGATACGATGCCGGTGACGCGATCCGCCGTCAGCGGGATATGCGCCAGGCGCACGCCCGCGTGGACGGTGAAATAATCCACGCCCTGTTCGCACTGTTCGATCAGCGTGTCGCGGTACAGTTCCCAGGTCAGTTCCTCGGCGATGCCGCCGCATTTTTCCAGCGCCTGATAGATCGGCACCGTCCCGATCGGCACCGGGGAATTGCGGATGATCCATTCGCGGATGGTGTGGATGTGGCGGCCGGTGGACAGGTCCATCACCGTGTCGGCGCCCCAGCGGATCGACCAGACCAGCTTTTCCACTTCCTCGGACACGCCGCTGGTGACGGCGCTGTTGCCGATATTGGCGTTGACCTTGGTCAGGAAGTTGCGGCCGATGATCATCGGCTCGGTTTCCGGGTGGTTGATGTTGGCGGGGATGATCGCCCGGCCCCGCGCGATCTCGTCGCGCACGAATTCCGGCGTGATGAATTGCGGGATCGCGGCGCCGAAGCTGTTGCCGTCGGCCAGCGCCGAGCGGCCCAGATTCTCACGCGCGGCGATGAATTTCATCTCCTCGGTGATGAGGCCCTGGCGGGCATAGTGAAGCTGGGTGACGTTCTTGCCCGGCTTGGCGCGCAACAGGGTGCGGCCCGTGCGCTCGAACTGCGGCACGGTCAGGCGTTCGCCGCGCTTCAGGCCGTCATCCTCCGGCTTGCGGTCGCGGCCGACATATTCCTCGACGTCGCCGCGCGCTGCGATCCAGGCGGCGCGGCGGGCGGTCAGGCCCTTTTCGATGTCGATGGTCACGGAATCGTCCGTGTACGGACCGGATGTGTCGTAGAGGCGCACGGGGGGCTCGCCACCCGACAGCGCCACTTCGCGGAAGGGTACGCCGTCGATCACCAGCTTTTGCGAGCCGGGCAGCGGGCCGCGCGTGATGGCGACGGATTTGGGATTGAGAATGGGCTTGTTCATCGTGGCCTCTCCCTACGCCGGTCTTCTTCGCAAGGAAGGGGGGCCGGATCAGGTTCAAAGGGATTCGCGGGATTGCGATCTCAGCCCGGTTCTGCCGGGCACCCCTGGGAAGGGGTGCAATCTAGGCTCCGCCGTCGCCCCGCGCAACATGTTGGCGGTGGCTTGACGGAAAGACGGCGCAAGGCCAGCTTGCGGAACCATGCGAAAATCCTTCTGGCCCGCCGCGCCGTTCCTGCCATTCCGTACCGCGGCGGCGAAACTGCCGCGCGGCAACCCGTGGCGCAATGTCAGCCTGGTCGCGATCAAGACCGCCAAACGCGTGTCACCCGGCCTGCCCGCATCGCTGGCCGAGGTGCGGCCGATCGACAGGCCGGACATTTCCTTTGCGCCCGGCGATTCCATGGTGCTGGAAGCGGTCTACTGGTTCGGCGTGCGCGGCTATGAAGGCATCATGTCCGAGGTTTGGAAGACGCTGTGCGCGCGTTCGCAGAACATCCTGGAAGTGGGCGGCAATGTGGGGCTGTTCTCGGTGATCGGCGGCAAGGCGACGGCTGGCCGCTATACCGTGGTCGAGCCGGTGACCCAGGTGGCGGAGGCGCTGCGCGGCAACCTGAAGCGCAACGGGCTGGACCGTGTGGAGGTGCTGGAAGGCGCGGCGGTGCCCGCCGCCGAGCCGTGCGAGGTTCTGCTGAATATCCCCGAGGAAGGCCATGACGCGCCGGTGGGCGCGCACCTGATCGAAGGCGTGGAAGTGAGCGGGCGCAGCCGCAAGCAGGTGTTGAAGGTGCATGGCTTTCCCATCACCCAACTGATGGCCGGGCGCGATCTGGTGAAGATCGATGCCGAGGGGATCGAGGCGGCGCTGCTGGAAGCGGCGCGGGATATTATTGTGAAGACGCGCCCGACCCTGCTGGTGGAAGTGCTGCCCCAGGCGAAGAATCTGGGCGCGCGGCTGTCGGAACTGGCGCGCGAGGCCGGGTATGCCATCCATATCGTGCCGGAATTCGGCTCCGACGCCATCGTGACCGTCACGCCGGACGAATTCTCGTCCGCGCTGCCGCAGCGCTACAATTCCAAGGATGTCGTGCTGAGCACCCGGCCGGTGTTCTGACAACTGGAGTCGACTTTTGGACGGAGCACTCATCCTTCGACAAGCTCAGGATGAGGAGCCCGTTCCGAATTCCTCATGCTGAGCCCGTCGAAGCATGAGAGCCGCAAGCGCATTTGATCGCAACGGCTCTAGACGATGGTGACTTTCAGCGGCTCCAGGCCCGTCACTTCGCCCACCAGCACATCGCCCTTGACGATGGCGGCGACGCCTTCGGGCGTTCCGGTATAGATCAGGTCGCCCGCACCCACTGCCACCTGGCGGGACAGTTTGGCGATTACTTCGGGCACGCTCCAGATCAGGTCGATGATGGGCGATTGCTGGCGCAGGGTGCCGTTCACGGTCAGGGTGATGCGGCCTTTGCTGATGTCGCCAGCTTCGGCGGCGGGGGTGATGAGGCCGATTGGGGCGCCGGCTTCGAAGCTTTTGCCGACTTCCCAGGGATGGCCCTTCTTCTTGGCTTCCCCTTGCAGGTCGCGGCGGGTGAGGTCCAGGCCTACGGCATAGCCGAAGATGTGCTGCGCGGCGGCTTCGGGCGCGATGTCCGTGCCGCCGGATTTCAGGGCGACGACCAGTTCGATCTCGTGCTGGAGGTCTTTCGTCAGGCCGGGATAGGGGACGTTGGCCGCCTCGGTGATCATGTCGGGCTGCTTGGAGAAGAAGAAAGGCGGCTCGCGCGTGTCGGCGCCCATCTCGCGCGCATGGGCGGCATAGTTGCGGCCCACGCACCAGATGCGGCGGACGGGGAAGCGGGCTGAGGAGCCTTTCACCGCAACAGAGGGCGTGGGGAGCGGGAAAACGAGATCGGTCACGGCTGATCCTTATGACGCTGAAAATTGGCGGAATTCGCTTATCACGGCCTTGACCGCGGCGGCGACGATTTTTTCGCCCGCGGCGATATTGGCCTGGGACGGGTCCGAGCCGATGCGCCCGTCCGGAAAGCGGCGGCGGTAATCGTCGGCGTCCAGGATGGGGCCGTTGGGGGCGATGCGCGGGGTCATGGCGACGGATTTCACCGCCTCCGGATAGCCAAACTGGGTGATGGACACTTCGGACGGCGTGGCATGACTGCCCTCGCCTACCGGGAAAAGCTGGTGGGTCAGATCGCCCACGCCGGGTAATTCCCACCAGTTGCGCAAGCAGCAGCGCAGCGGCGCATGGTTGCTGCGTTCGGCACGCGATTTGTCGAAGGTGACGCCGTGATAGATTTCCGAGAAGGCGGCGTTGATGGTGGCGATGTTGCCGCCATGGCCGTTGAACCAGTAGAGCCGCTCGAACCCGTGGCGGACCAGGCTCTGCGCCCAGTCTACCATCGAGGCGATCATGGTCGAAGGCCGCAAGGTGATGGTGCCGGGGAAGCTCATGTGATGCTGCGCCTGGCCGACATTGAAGGTGGGCGCGACCAGGATGCCGCTTTCATCGCCGGCGCGGCGGGCGATGATCTCCGGGCACAGTGCGTCGGTGCCGAGCAACCCGTTGGGACCATGCTGTTCCGTGGAGCCGATGGGGATGAGGATGGCTTTGGATTTGGCGAGATAGGCCTCTATCTCGGGCCAGGTGGAGAGTTGGAGCTGCATGGCGTGCCTTGATTGTGCGCGGCCAGCATAGCACCATCGCGCCAGAGGAAATCCCCAAAAGAGCACCCCATGTCCGACAGTCTGATCCCCGTGCCGGAAGAATGGCGCAAGCGCGCATTCATGTCGGCGTCGCAGTATGAGGCGGCCTATGCCGATGCGGCGCGCGATCCGGACGGGTTCTGGCGCAAGGAGGCGGCGCGGCTGGACTGGATCACGCCATTTACCAAGGTCAAGAACAGCTCGTTCGATCCGGGCGACCTGTTCATCAAATGGTTCGAGGACGGCACCCTGAATGTCGCCGCCAACTGCATCGACCGGCATCTGCCCAAACGCGCCGGGCAGACGGCGATCATCTGGGAAGGCGACGATCCGAAGGACAGCAAGCACATCACCTACCAGCAGCTGCATGACGAGGTGTGCCGCTTTGGCAATGTGCTGAAGGCGCACGGGGTGAAGCGCGGCGACCGGGTGACGATCTATATGCCCATGATCCCCGAAGCGGCCTATGCCATGCTGGCATGCGCCCGCATCGGCGCGGTGCATTCGGTGGTGTTCGGCGGGTTCTCGCCCGACAGTCTGGCAGGGCGCATCACCGACTGCGACAGCAAGGTCGTCGTCACCGCCGATGAAGGCCTGCGGGGCGGCAAGCATATCCCGCTGAAGCACAACACCGACGAGGCGCTGAAGAAGGCCGGGGGCGTGACCAGCGTGATCGTGGTGAAGCGCACCGGCGGCAGCGTGGCGATGCAGGCCGGGCGCGACGCCTGGTATCACGAAGAAGCGGCGAAGGTGTCTGCCGATTGTCCGCCGGAAGAGATGAACGCGGAAGATCCGCTGTTCATTCTCTATACGTCCGGTTCGACGGGCAAGCCGAAGGGTGTGCTGCATACCCAGGCCGGTTACCTGTTATGGTCCGCATGGACGCATCATTATGTGTTCGACTATCACGAGGGCGATATCTATTGGTGCACCGCCGATGTCGGCTGGGTGACGGGGCACAGCTACATCCTGTACGGCCCGCTGGCCAATGGCGCGATCACGCTGATGTTCGAAGGCGTGCCGAATTATCCCACCTCCTCGCGCTTCTGGGAGGTGATCGACAAGCACAAGGTCAACACCTTCTACACCGCGCCCACCGCCATCCGCGCGCTGATGCGCGAGGGCGATGCGCCGGTGAAGCGGACGAAGCGCAGCAGCCTGAAGCTGCTGGGCACGGTGGGCGAGCCGATCAATCCGGAGGCATGGCTGTGGTATCACCGCGTGGTGGGTGATGGGCGCTGTCCGATTGTCGATACATGGTGGCAGACCGAGACGGGCGGGCATCTGATCACCCCCCTGCCCGGCGCGACGGCGTTGAAGCCGGGGTCGGCGACCAAGCCCCTGCCCGGCGTGCTGCCGCAGATCGTGGATGCGGACGGCAAGGTTCTGGAAGGGGCGACGACCGGGAATTTGTGCATCGTGGATTCATGGCCGGGGCAGATGCGCACCGTTTATGGCGATCACCAGCGGTTCATAGACACTTACTTCAAGACATATCCCGGCAAGTATTTCACTGGTGATGGCT
>JAFIHO010000136.1 GCA_017849395.1 Hyphomicrobiales bacterium | reverse complement strand
TCGGCATCAACCTGCACGAAAACCTGATCCCGGTGGACACGGCGCGCTTCGAGAGCCAGACGCCGGGCATCTTCGCCATCGGCGACATCAACACCTATCCCGGCAAGCTGAAGCTGATCCTGTCCGGCTTCCATGAAGCGGCGCTGATGGCGCAGGCGGCGTTCCATATCGCGCGCCCCAACGAGAAGCTGCGCTTCCAGTACACGACCTCCTCGTCGAACCTGCAAAAGAAATTGGGTGTCTCGTGAAGATCTATGCCAAGGACCGTCAGGGCAAGGACCATGTGCTGGAAGGCCGTGACGGCTGGAGCGTGATGGAAATCCTGCGCGATGGCGGGCTCGATGTCGCGGCGGAATGCGGCGGGGCCTGCGCCTGCGCCACCTGCCATGTCTATGTGACCGATGGCTGGTTCGAGAAACTGCCCGCGCCTTCCGAAGCCGAGATCGACATGCTGGACATGGCGCTGGCGGTGGAGCCCAATTCCTCGCGCCTGTCCTGCCAGATCGTGTGCAGCGACGCCACGGACGGCATCAAGGTCACCGTCGCGCCCGAGTAATTACAGACGCGCATATTGCCGATGTCGGGACGGAGCCATAGCCTCCGCCTGACGAAGGAGTATGCCCATGCTCGACCGCCGCAGTCTGCTCGCATCCACGGCCGCCTTCTGCGTGGCCCCGGCTCTCGCTGCGCCCGCCGGAGGGCCTGCGGCGCTGAACGCTCTGTTCGACCAGTTCATGAAGGAGAATCTGGACAATTCTCCCCTCAGCGTCACGGCCTTCGGACTGGATAACGGCGCGCGCGCGGGGCAGAAGCGCCAAATCGACGATGCGTCGCTGGCCGGTATCGCCAGGAACAAGCAGATCACGGCCAGCCAGCTGGCGCGGCTGAAGGCGTTCGACAGCGCCTCGATCAGCGGCCAGGACCGGATCAATCATGACGTCGTCCTGTATGGCCTTCAAAGCGCGGACGAAGCGAACCGGCGCTTCTCCTATGGCGCGGCGCCGGCGGGCCAGCCCTATGTCATCAGCCAGCTTACCGGCAATTACTGCAACACGCCGTCCTTCCTCGACACCCAGCACACGATCGAGAACAAGGCCGACGCCGAAGCGTATCTGGCGCGTCTTGAAGGCTTCGCGCAGGCGCTGATCCAGGAAATCGAGGTGACGCGGCACGACGCCGCCAAAGGCGTGATCGCGCCGGACTTCGCGCTGGCCAAGACCCTGTCGCAGATGAAAGACCTGCGCACGCCCGCGGCGGACAAATCGCCCCTGACGGAATCGCTGGCGCGGCGGGCGAAGGAAAAGAATATCGCGGGCGACTGGACCGGACAGGCCGCCAGGATCGTGGCGGGCAAGGTCTATCCCGCGCTGGAGCGTCAGGCCGCGCTGGTCGCCGAATTGCGGAAGAAAGCCGTGCACGACGCGGGCGTGTGGCGGTTGCCGGATGGCGAGGCCTATTACCGCGCCTCGCTGAAAAGCTGGGCCACCACAGACATGCGGCCGGAAGAGATTCACAAGCTGGGCCTGGACATCGTGCGCGATCACATGGCGCAGATCGACGCGATCATGAAAGCCCAGGGCTTGACCAGGGGCACGGTGGGAGAGCGGCTGCATGCGATGCACACCGACGCGCGCTTCATTGCGCCCAATACCGACGCCGCCAAGGAGAAAATCATCGCCGACCTGAATGCCAAGGTAACGGCGATGCGCGCGAAACTGCCCGCCATGTTCGGCACCTTGCCCAAGGCCGATGTGAAGATCATGCGCGTGCCGAAGAACATCGAGGCGGCGCAGCCCGGCGGCTATTACAACCAGCCTTCGCTGGATGGAAAACGGCCCGGCATCTATTGGATCAATCTGCGCGATACCAGGGAGGTTCCGGCCTGGACCTTGCCCACCCTCACTTATCATGAAGGCATTCCCGGTCATCACCTGCAATTGTCCATCCAGCAGGAAGCCAGCCTTCCGCTGATCCGCAAGACATCGTTTTTCTCGGCCTATATCGAGGGTTGGGCGCTGTATGCGGAACAGGTGGCGGTGGAGATGGGCATGTACCGGGACGATCCGCTTGCCCATATCGGCCAATTGCACGGCTCTATGTTCCGCGGCGTGCGGCTGGTGGTGGACAGCGGCATGCACGCCCTGAAATGGAGCCGCGAGAAGGCGCTGAAATACTATGTCGATACGCTGGGCGATGCGGAAACCGCCGCCGCCACCGAAATCGAGCGTTACAGCGTATGGCCGGGCCAGGCCTGCAGCTACATGCTGGGCAAGCTGGCTTTCCTAAGGGCGCGCGAACGAGCCAGGACAGCGTTGGGTGCGAAGTTCGACATCCGCAAATTCCATGACGCCATGCTGCTGGCTGGCGCGGTGCCGCTGACGGTTCTGGATGGCATCACCGCGCGCCATATCGCGGCTTCGAAAGCGTGATCCTTCCCGGCCGTCATAGCGCCCATCCGGACAGGCCGCTGGTGCTGTTCCTGATCGGGATGCGGGTGAACGATCTTGCCGCCATCGGCCAATGGTGGCCGGTCGTCATGGCCATGCCGCGCATGATCGCCGAGCTGAAACGCAAGCCCGAGGCGGGTTTGCTGTGGCAGCGCAACTTCCTGTCGGGCCGCACATCCCTGATGCTGCAATATTGGGAGAGCATGGAGAAACTGTTCGCCTATGCCCATGACCGGGAGGGAGAGCATTTTCCCGCCTGGGCGGCCTTCAACCGCCGGGCCAAAGCCAACAGCGCGGTCGGCGTATGGCATGAGACCTATGCCATCGGGCCGGACAATGCCGAGAATGTCTATGTGAACATGCCCGCTTTCGGCCTGGGTGCCGCGATCGGCGCCGCTCCCGCCAGGGCGCGCATGGGGGGCCTGCGCGATCCGTTCCAGACGGGCTGAGGGTTTCTTGGGGCCAGTCCCGGCTTCTGCTAGCCTGCGGATGCGGGATCCTGCCGGAAAACGAGTGTTAACGATGCCTTTGCAGGCGGTTTGCAAGACTGTGCGCGGGGCCGAATGCCCGGCCCGCACCGAAGGCTGAAAGCGTATGGAGCCGTCTGGCCGCGTTCATTATCTGGACGGTTTGCGTGGCGTCGCGGCGTTCGGCGTCATCTGCTTTCATTCCTGCACCTTCTTCGCCCATGCGCTGTCGGCGCCCCTGTCGCGCGCGCCCCCCTGGACGCCGCTCGCGCCTCTGGCCGCGCTGGGGACTGGGTCG
>JAFIHO010000135.1 GCA_017849395.1 Hyphomicrobiales bacterium | reverse complement strand
TTTCCAGCGCGCGTTCGATGCCCGCATCGCCCGCTGCCGCCATGCCGTAGGCATAGCCGCGTCCCAGCAACACCGATGACGCGCCCAGGCAGATCGCCTTGACGATATCGGAGCCGCGCCGGATGCCGCCGTCGAAGATGATCTCGCAGCGGTTGTGGACCGCCTCGACAATGCCCGGCAGGGTGCGGATGGAGCCGGGCACGCCGTCGAGCTGGCGGCCGCCATGGTTAGAGACGACGATGCCCTGCGCCCCTTCGTCCACCGCGCGGCGCGCATCGTCGGGCGTGTGCACGCCCTTCATCACGATGGGACCTTTCCAGATTTCGCGGATCCATTGCAGGTCGGTCCAGGACACCTGCGCCGATTGCAGCGCCACGGCGACGTCGATCCCCTTCAGCGGACCCTTGCCCGGCATGATGATATTGGGGAACGGGCGCACGCCGCCATCGGCCAGGAACATGGCCAGCCATTCCGGGTGCGCCATGATGTTGGGCACGTATTTGATCTTCTTGAACAGGTTCGCGCCCATAAGCTCCCGCATCCCGTTGCGGAAATCCTTTTCGCGATTGCCCGCGACCGGCGTGTCGATGGTGACGAACAGCGCGCTATAGCCCGCCTTGATGGCGCGCTCCAGCGCCGCGGAAGCCGCCTCGCGCCCGCCCGCCAGGTAAAGCTGGTAGAAGGTCGGGCCTGGCGACTGGGCCTTCACATCCTCGATGGTGTGGCCTGACATGGTGGAGAGGATATAGGCGGTGCCGAATTTGCCCGCGATATTCGACGCCGCCAGTTCGCCGCGCGGATGCATCAGGCGGCTATAGCCGATGGGGGACAGGATGGCGGGGAAATTCAATTTTTGGCCCAGCACCCGCACCGACAGGTCGATTTCGGGAATTTTCACGGCCAGGCGCGGGAGGAACATCACTTCCTCGAAAGCCTTCATATTGTCGCGCAGGGTGACTTCGTCGTCGGCCGCGCCGTCCAGATAATCGAACACCGCATCGGGCAGGCGGCGGCGGGCCAGTCGGCGCAGATCGGCGATATTGATGACATTTGGTGACGCGAGCGAAGCCATTCCCGTTATCCCGGCCTTTTTCTGGACAGCGGGCGCTTTATGCCTGCAAAGCGGCGTTCCGCAAAGGGCCGCTTTTGCCGCTGCGTGCGCGGGATTCGGCGTCAGGACGCCCTGGGGTCGGGACTCGATTGCCGATAGTCCAAGCAACGCCAGAAAAAGACTTTAGAAGTTCGTGCCATTTGCCCTGGATGGCCCACGTAAAGTGGGCCATGACACCCAGGATCGTCGGCCGGTAATTGAGTAAGGACCTTAGAAAGCCGATATCCCTGTCTGGGCGCGGCCCAGCACCAAGGCGTGGATGTCGTGCGTGCCCTCATAGGTGTTCACGGCTTCCAGATTCAGCATGTGTCTCACAACGAGATAGTCGTCCGCGATGCAGTTGCCGCCATGCATGTCGCGGGCGGCGCGGGCGATGTCGAGCGCCTTGCCCGCATTGTTGCGCTTGAGCAGGCTTATGGCCTCGGCGGCCAGTTTGCCCCGGTCCAGCAGGCGGCCTGCCTGGAGGCAGGCGGTCAGGCCCAGCGTGATATCGGTCTGCATGTCGGCCAGCTTCTTCTGGTAGAGCTGGCTCGCGGCCAGCGGACGGCCGAATTGCTTGCGCGCCAGGCCATAGTCGCGCGCCGCGTGCCAGCAGAATTCCGCCGCGCCCATCGCGCCCCAGGCAATGCCGTAGCGCGCATGGTTGAGGCAGGAGAAGGGTCCTTTCAGTCCCCGCGCCCCCGGCAGCATCCGGTCCGCCGGGATGGCGACATCGGCCATTGCGATTTCGCCGGTCACGCCCGCGCGCAGGGAGAATTTTCCCTCGATCTTCGGAGTCGTCAGGCCCTTGTCGCCGCGTTCGAGGATGAAGCCGCGGATCGTGTCCCTGCCCTCCTCTTCCAGCTTGGCCCAAACCACCAGCACATCGGCGATGGGCGCGTGGGTGATCCAGGTCTTGGAACCGGACAGGATGAAACCGTCCTTCACCGGCTTCGCGCGGCTTTTCATGCCGCCGGGATCGGAGCCGGAATCGGGTTCGGTCAAGCCGAACGCACCGATCCATTCCCCGCTGGCAAGACGCGGGAGATATTTCTGCTTCTGCGCCTCCGTGCCGAAGGCGTGGATGGGATGCATTACAAGGCTGGATTGCACCGAGACGGAGGAGCGGAAGGCCGAATCCACCTTTTCGACCTCGCGCGCGATCAGGCCGTAAGCGACATGGGATGCACCCGCGCCATAATCTTCGAGCGTGCTGCCGAACAGGCCCTGGTTGCCGAATTCCCGAAGCAGGGCGGGATCGAAACTTTCCTTGCGGTGCATGTCGCGCACCAGCGGCATCAGACGCGACTGGGCGAAGCCGCGAACCTGATCGCGGATCAACTTTTCGTCCGGCGCGAGCGACTCTTCCAGCAACAGCGGGTCGGTCCAGTCGAAGACCGGCCATTGCAGGTTGCTGTCGGGCATTGGAAAACTCAAAGGAAAGGGCCGGGAACCCTATCGGGATCCCGGCCCTTCCACCAGAGCAGCTGTCGTTGCGGCGTCAGTTGCTCTTGGTGACCTGTCCTTCGGCAACGCCGCCCTTGTCGCCGGGCAGCGGCTTGACTTCGTTCATACGGGTTTCAGGCAGGACCATCGTGCCCTGCTTGCCGATGAATTCCGCGTCGATGTCGCCGCCCGGCGCCACGCCCGGCTTGGTAATCGTGTCGCGAAGGTCATGTTTCTGGGGATTGCCCATGGCTTCACTCCCTATGGATACGTCTGTAGAACGTCAGGAGCCGGGCTCGGTTGCAAGGCTCCATGCGCCGGTTTCCTGCCACACAAGCGGGGCCTGAAGATCGCGCAGCAGCATGTGATAGCCATTGTCGTACAGGCGCACCTGCGCCTTGCCGCCGAGTTCCTGCGCCACCGCCTGGGTGGGCGCGGCGGGAATGACCTGATCCTTTTTACCGTACAGGAACAGAATGGGTGGCGCGGATTGGATCGCCACGGGCGCGTTGCGCGCCTCGTCCATCAGATTGACCAGGCCATAGACGGTGTCGCTGCGGGTTCGTTTCTGGAAGAGCGGATCGCGTCCCAGCGCGCGCAGCATCGGGACATTGTCCGACGGCACGATGGTGACGACATGGCGGGAGGCGTTGTTGGACAGCACAAGGCCCGGCATCAGATGCGCCGCGAAGAACAGCGCGCCGCGATAGAGAAGCGGCATGTCCGAGCGCGACCAGACGGCGGGCGCGACCAGGATGACACCATCGGCGCGCGGCGGATTCGTGGCGGCGAGGGATGACAGCACGATCGCGCCGCCCATGCTTTCGCCCAGCGCGAAAACCGGCAGTCCCGGATAGCGGGCGCGGGCCGCTTCCAGTGCGTCCGCAAGGTCGCGGCGCATGGCGTCGCTGCCCGCCCACAGGCCGGGATTGGGGCCCGCGCCGAAGCCGCGCTGGTCATAGGCGATGGTGGTGATGCCGCGCTCCGCCCAGTCGCGCGCGGGCATGTCGAAGGCGTTTGAATAATCGCTCATGCCATGCAGCGCCACCACCACGGCGCGCGGCTGTTTCGCTTCCCAGCGGCGCAGAGGCAGGCGCGTTCCATCCTGTGTCACGAAAACCTCATCCGCCAGCGCGGGCGGCGTGCTGCCGGGACCGCTATTCTCGAATGTCGGGGCGCAGCCTGCCAGCAGGCAGACCAGGAGCAAGACCTTTCGCATCATGCCGGGACGGCCGTTCCGCGCGGCAGGATAACGCTGACGATGAGCAGATGATCCACCTCGCCGCCCTCCGGGCCGAGCGGCAGCAGGGCATTCTCGTGATAGACGAACTCGGCGCCTTTCATGTCCTTCCCTACCCAGCCGCGATAGCCCAGGGGCTCGCCGCTGGTGCGGACCATGTCATACAGCATCCGCAGGCCCAGGCCGAATTTCGGCGCGCTGGCCACGATCTGGCTGAGGCGGCGGCCCGCGAAATTCTCGTTGAAGCCGGGAACCAGCGTCTCCCCGACAAGGCGGTATTCGTAATCCGCGCCGTCATCCAGCACCTTCACCAGGATGACATGACCCAGCAGCGGGCCGAATTTGGGCGGCTCGATATCCGCGCGTTCGGGAAAGCGGCGGCCCGCGCACAGGCTGCGCCAGTGCGCCACCCCGGACAGGACCGGGACCGCTTCGAGCTTTTCGAGGGAGATGATTTCGCCGGAGGATTCCTCCGGCTCCCAGAACGCAACCATGGGCAAGGAGACGGGACTTCACGCGCATTGTCCGCGAAATCGCGGGCCGGGTCCACTGGTGGCGGCGTTAACCTGCGGGGCGGTTAACCCGCGGTCAGGATGCCGATCATGCAGCCGGTCAATCCGCTGGCCAGCGCGCCCGATACCAGCGCCCGCAGCGCCAGGGGAACGATCTCTTCCCGGCGATCGGGCAAAAGGGCGCTCATTCCCGCGATCAGGATGCCGACACTGGCCAGGTTGGCGAAGCCGCACATGGCGTACACCATGATCTGCACGGAGCGCGGCTCCAGCGAACCGGCGGGCAGCTTGGCCATCTGGAGATAGGCGAACAATTCCGTCAGCACGATCTTCATGCCCAAAAGCCCGCCCGCCAGCGGCGCTTCCTTCCAGGGCACGCCGAACAGCCAGACCAGCGGCGCGAACAGCCAGCCCAGAACCCGTTCGATGCTGAGCGGCGCGCCGAAAACCGGCGGCAGGTGGGACAGGATGTTGTTGGCCAGCGTCACCAGCGCGACGGTGACGATCAGCATGGCGATGATCTGAAGATAGATGCGCAGGCCCGCTTCGGTGCCGTCCGAGACCGCATCCATGGAGGAATGATACTCATGCCCGGTCTTGCCGCCGTGATCGGTGTCGGCATCGCCCGGCACCATCACCCGCGCCAGCATGATGCCCGCGGGCAACGACATCATCGACGCCACCAGCAGATGGCCCAGCGCGCCGGGCAGCACCGGCGCCAGGATGGTGGCGTAAAGCACGAACACCGTGCCCGCGATCACCGACAGGCCGACCGTCATCAGGATGAACAATTCGGTGCGCGTCATGCGCGACAGATAGGGGCGCACCACCAGCGAGCCTTCGACATTGCCTAGAAACACCGTCGCCGCCGCGCCCAGGCCGACCGCGCCGCCGATGCCCAGTGTCTTGCGCAGCAGGAACGCCATGGCGCTGACCAGCAGCGACAGGATGCGCCAGTGCCACAGCAGCGCCGAAAGGGCGGAAATCACCATGATGAGCGGCAACACGCCGAACGCCAGCGTGATCAGATTGCCCGGATTGGAGACGGGAAATGGTGGCGGCCCGCCGCCCAGGAAGCCGAACACGAAGCCGGTGCCCGCATGGGTCGCCTCGGTCAGGGCGTTGACGACGCCGTTCAGGCCGAACAGCACATCGCGCGCGGGTTGGAATTTCAGCAGCACCAGGCCGATGCCCGCCTGCACCGCCAACCCGCCCAGGATCATGCGGGGCGCGACGGCGCGGCGGTTTTCCGACAGCGCCCAGGCGATGGCGACGATCACGACGACGCCCAGCGCCGATTGCAGATGCGGATAAAGCTGTTCCAACACCGCCCCCAGGAAATCCCGTGCACGCTAGCATGGATTGGGCCCATGACAGCAACTGGATGGGGAGCTAGTGTCGCAGCGGACGGATTCGCGTGACGGAAAAAAGCAGCAAGGCCGACACAATCAGGGCCCTGGCGGGGGCGCGGGCCTTTCCGCCCCTGATGATTATTCTGTTCCATTTCAGCGAAGGCCATCATTACAGCGGGCTGCGCTGGCTCGATCTGCCCGTGGCGCGCGGCTATATGTGGGTGGAGTTTTTCTTCACCCTGTCGGGATTCATTCTTACCCATGTCTATTGGGACCGGCTGGGCGATCTGTTGCGCTGGCGCGGCTATGGCGCCTTCCTGCGCGCGCGGTTGATCCGGCTTTATCCGCTGCATCTGTTCATGTTGCTGCTGATCCTGGCGATGGTGCTGGGTCTGCGCGCGCTGGCGGCGTGGGGCAGCTATGTGTCGATCTTCGACCTGCCCTGGCATCAGGATGTCAGCGTGAAGGGTTTCGCGCTCAGCGTGCTGCTGATCCATGCCTGGAACACGATGGAGCGGCTGCCATGGACCGGGGCATCCTGGTTCGTCCGCGTGGCGTTTGCGCTGTGTCTTTTATTTCCGCTGCTGCTGTGGCTGGCGCGCGGCGGCGGTGGCACAGCGAAAGCCTGGCGCGGCGTGGCGCTGGTCGCGGCGGGTCTGATGGGACTGGCGGCACTGCTGATGAATTCGCGGCACGGGCTTGATATCACCTTCCACAATGGCGTGCTGCGCGGGCTGGCGGATTTCACGGTCGGGGTGGGCATGGCGGTCCTGTTCCGGCCCCTGAAGCTCCGCGACCGGCTGCCGGGTCATGTCCATTCGCTGCTGCAACTGATGGTGCTTGTTCTGCTGGGGCTGGCGATCTGGCGCACCGGCTGGTCGCACACCCAGCGGGACATTTATACCGCGCTGGCGCTGATGCTGCTGGTGTTCGTGCTGGCTTTCGACCGGGGCATCGTGGCCGACGCGCTCAAGACAAGGCTGCCGCAGCGGATGGGCGAATGGTCCTATGCCGTCTATCTGGGACAGACCGCATGGCTTCTGGGCATCCGCTATTTCGAGCAGCGCTTCTATCCGGCCCCGGAGACAATGGTGCTGGGCATGCGTTTCGAGACACTGATCTGGGGACTGGAGCCGCTCCTGCTAGTGGTAGTGTGCGTGATCTGGGGCGCGCTGCTGGCGGAGTTTGTTGAAATTCCCGCAGCGAAAGCCTTGCGACACCGTTTCGGACGCCGCCTTGACCGGCCCGAGGGGCTTACGCCATCGTGACGGGCGTGAGGCGCTTCGCACCCCATCCTTCGACAGGCTCAGGATGAGGATTGTGTTTGGCATTTCTTACGGAGCAACAGGAGTTTTTCATGACCATCTCCTTCAAAGACAAGGTCGCGATCATCACAGGCAGGAGCGCAGGCGAGAGCCGGAGCGACCACTAAAGAAAGCGGATAGGTGCACTCATGACAATTTCTTTTGCGAACAAGGTAGCAATTATCACAGGTGCCGGCGGCGGATTGGGCCGGGCCCATGCGCTGGAGTTTGCGCGGCGCGGTGCGAAGGTGATCGTCAATGACCTGGGCGGTGCGCTGGATGGAACCGGCGGAAATTCCGCCGCGGCCGAAGCGGTGGTGGCGGAGATCAAGGCTGCGGGCGGCGAAGCCATCGCCAATGGGGCGTCGGTCAGCGACGATGCGGGCGTGGCCCATCTGGTCAAGCAGACCATGGACGCCTATGGACGCATCGACATCCTGATCGCCAATGCGGGCATCCTGCGCGACAAGAGCTTCGGCAAGATGGAGCTGAAGGATTTCGAGGCGGTGATGAATGTCCACCTGATGGGCACGGTGAAGCCCGCCAAGGCCGTGTGGGACATCATGAAGGCACAATCCTATGGCCGGATTGTGGTCACGACATCGTCAACCGGACTGTACGGCAATTTCGGCCAGACCAATTACGGCGCGGCCAAGCTGTCGCTGGTCGGGTTCATGAATTCGCTCAAGCTGGAAGGCGCCAAGGACAATATAAAAGTGAACGCCGTGTGCCCGGTCGCGGCCACGCGCATGACCGAAAAGCTGATGCCGCCCAATATCCTGGAGATGCTGAAGCCGGAATATGTGTCGCCGGCGGTGGCTTATCTCGCGAGCGAGGATGCGCCGACGGGCGTCATCCTGACGGCGGCGGCGGGTGTGTTTGCAGCGGCGCAGATGGTGGAGACGGATGGCGTCAACCTTGGCCATGGTGCGACGGCCGACGATGTGGCGGCGCATTTCACGCAGATCGCGGACTGGAACAGCGCCAAGCATTATTCGCAGGGCGGGGAACAGAGCGCCAAATTCTTCGCGCGCATACAGGACAAGCCGCTGATCGGCTGAATGCGTACAGGAATTTTGCGCGATAAGTCATTTGTACACGCAAATGGCGCTTGCGAAGTCGTCTTGCTTGCGGCACCCTTGACGCATGGATGACCTCGCGCTGAGTGTCCGGCTAGCGCGGCCTTCAGATGCCGCAGATCTCGCGCGCATTTATATTGAGTCCTGGCAGGATACGTACGCCGGACTTATTCCGCACAATCTGCTGGGTTCCATGTCGCTCAAGAACCATACCGCGCGCTGGCAGACGGCCATGCGCGGACCGGGCGCTGTGCTGGTGGCGGAAGATCCGCATCACGGCGCGGTGGGACTGGCCAGCCTGGGCGCGGCGCGCGACGGTGCGCTGGGCTTCGATGGCGAGATTTATACGCTTTATGTCGATCCCGCCTTTCTGGGTCGCGGCACGGGCCGTGTGCTGATGGCGGGCGCGTTCGAGCGGTTGAAGGACCGCAGATGCCGGTCCTGCATCGTGTGGTCTCATGCCCGCAACAATGCCTGCTTCTTTTATGAAGCGATGGGCGGACGGCGGGTGGCGGAGCGCATCACCCGCACCATGGGCGAAGCGACGCCGGAAATCGCGTTCGGCTGGAAGCGGCTGGTGACGCGCAAGCAGGACCGGGCGGTCAGAAGCTGAGCGTCACGGCCCGCCGTCGCCTTTAGCGCGTCCTTGCGCCGACAAACGGGCGGCCGGCAAATGCCAGCCAAAGCGGATCGCTCCAAACCGAAGTAAGAAACATAAAATCCCGCCGACTGCGGCAGAGATGCCGTAGGGGACGCCCGTCACATCACCGACGACAACAGTGGTTGCGCCCGCTAAGGCTGCGAGCGCGTAAAGGTCCGAACGCAGAACTTGTGGAATTTCCGTAAGCAGAATGTCGCGCAGCATGCCGCCGCCAATACCTGTCAGCATACCGAGAAGGGCCGCCATGACTGGGTTCAGTCCGTAGGTTATTGCCTTGTGGGCGCCAACGACGGCGAAGAAGGCCAGCCCGATCGCGTCGAAATAGAGTACCGGGGTTTTGAGCTTGCCGACTCCTGCATAAAAGAAAAAAGTGAGCAGCCCGGCGATTACGGAAACCAGCAGATAGTTTCCATCCGACAGAGCGGCCGGCGGTATCGCTCCGATCAGAACATCGCGCGTGATGCCGCCAAAGTTGCCGGCGACAAAAGACAGGACAAGAATCCCGAAAATATCGAGCCGCCGGTTGACGGCAGCAAGGCCGCCGCTAATGGCAAAGACGAAGGTCCCGCCAAGATCAAGGACGGGAACGAGCGCTTCAATTGTCGTCATGGATGCAGTTCGGAAATAAGGAAATGGAAAATATCACTTTGCGCATTCGCGGGCCATGACGGTTGAGGGATTACAAATCCTTCGGCCGCACGAAGTCGATCAGCTTGCCATGGCCCTGTGCCACGTCGCGCCAGCGCGGGCAGTCGAAATCCAGGATCGCCAGCGCGCAGGTCGGGAATTTTTCTTCCAGGATTTCGCGGCGGGCGCGTTCCTTGCGCCGCACCGGCTCGCGCGCCAGCTGCGCCGCCAGTTCCTCCATCCCCGGATTGTGGCCCACCAGCATCAGCGATGCCGCCGCAAGCGGCGCGGCGCGCACGGCGGCCAGCAGCTTCGCGGGTGGTGCGAGATAGAGCGCATCGCGATATTCGATCTCTGCGGTCAGTTCCTTCAGCACCAGTTCCGCCGTCTGGGTGGTGCGGGCGGAGGACGAGCTGAGGATCAGATCTACCGCATGGCCGTTCTTGCGCAGATAGCGCGCCATGGCGCCCGCATCCTCCACCCCGCTGAGCATCAGGGGGCGGTCGAAATCCTCCTGCCCCGGCTCGGCCGGGGCGGCCTTGGCGTGGCGGAGGAGAAAAAGCCGTTTCATCACACGCTTCAGTTCTGCGATTCCCGCATGGCCGGGAGGCAAAGGACCTTAGGAACT
>JAFIHO010000134.1 GCA_017849395.1 Hyphomicrobiales bacterium | reverse complement strand
TCTGGCCCGTGGCGGTACCGCCCGTCTGCTTCACCGGCGCGGCCAGATAGGCGAGCCGGTCGCTGCCCAGCGCCTTGTTGTCCGGTCCGTTCACGGTGATGCGGTCGATGAAGATCAGGCGCAGGTTGCAGTCCTTGGCGGGTCCGGACGCGGCGGGCGCAGCCTCCCATCCCGGCGGCAGGAATTTCGCCAGCGCCGCGGCATTGACCTGAAGGTCCAGTTGATAGCGATACTCGGCCGCCTGCTCGATGACGGCGCCCGCCGTCTGCGCCAGCGCCGCGCCGGGCAACAGCATCAAGGCCGCCGCGATGGGCACAATCTTCGACATGGGCGCCTCAATCATTGCAGCAGCAGCAGCTTACGGACGCCGTCCATGATCACCTTCTCTGCCGCCAGCGTGGTCTGGGAGACTGTGATTTCATAGCCGCCTTCGCCATACGCTTTCTCGTTTCCGATATATCCCAGCCCCTCGGCATAGGCCGCCACGGCGACGAAATCGTCTGGCCGCATCGCCTGCGTGCCCAGCTGGTACTGGATGAAGGCCTCGCCCGGGATATGCACCGAATAGGCTTGCCCCAATCGCAGCACGCAAAGCGTGGTGCCGGCCTCAAGCGCCTCCGCCCGGATATATTTCCCGATTGCCGCGATGCGCTCGCTCTGCGGGCGTGTCGTGTCGGCGGCGACCGCGCGCGCCTCGTCCTTGAACGCGCCATATTTGGCGGGAAGCGAGATATCGGTGGTGCGCCATTCCACATCCGCCGGTGTCAGCGGGGAACGTGTGGTCGCTGTCCATGCGCGCCGCATGGCGTCCAGCATCCGTCCCGCGAACTCCTCGCGCGCACGGTCGGAGCCGTCGTTATACTTGCCAAGCGTTATATTGCCGCCCGCGCCATTGAAATAGACCTGGAACGCGCCGGTCTCCTTCTGGCGCCTTTCGCGTGCCAGCCCCACGAACTCGGGCGTGGGAATGCCTTTGCCGAACGACACCTGGGGATGCGACGCATAATAGTTGAGCGCGGCCAGCGGGCGGTCTCCGTTCCAGAAGCTGATCACGCGCACGAACGGATCGATCAGCCCTTCGGGAGCGGCCTTCGCTTCCTCCGGGTAGAAGATGCTCAGGCGATGCCCGTCCTCGTCGGCGTCCACCTTGATCCGCGCCGCGACGTCCGCCGGATACTCGTTGGTATAAGTCGATTGGCGGTGCATCGCCACGCGCCCATTGGCGCCCATGATGCGCCGGTTCGCGCCGAGCCGTTCCGCCGCCGCCTTGCCCAGGCCGAGATGAGTAACCGGCTGGGCATGGCGCAGTCCTTGCGTCAGCGCCGCCGCGGAGCGTTCCATGACCGAGCGTACCCATGTGCCCTTGTCCGGCACGCCGGGCGGGACAGGTTCCGGCACCCCTTGCTTCACCCGTTCGTCGAAGATGGCGAGATCGCCGCGCGGCGCGTCATGCTGATGGAGATGATGCACCGAAACCCGATCCGGCGTGGTGCCCGCCGCCTTTGCGAGCAGCGCATGCCATTCGTCGCGCGTCTGTCCATCGATCGTGACCCAATCGACCGCCACCAGGACGAACGGTTTGCCCGCGCCACTGATCACCACGCCTTTGACAAGCAATGGCTCGCCGATTTTCTTTACAACCGAATAGCCCATGTCATAGCCGACCGGCGGCGTCGCATCGGTCTCGAACGTGGCGATCCGCAGGCCGCCTGCCTTGTCGGCCGCAACGGCGGGCCGGACAAGGGCCGCCAGGAGCAGCCCCAGCCCGATCATCAGCATGTATCTGCTGCGGCCGGCTGTAACGATGGTGATGCGCATGAAGGGTCCCTCCCGGTAATTGAAAAAATCTATCGACGCTGCAATCTCGCCCGCGGCTGAACGGACTTCTCACGGATAATCGTCATATTCGGCAATTCTCCGCGCACTACACTTATCTGGCCGCCCGGAGTTTATTCCCCGCATCATACATAATGGATGCCCCCGGCCTAGGCCCAGCGGCCGTTGGTTCTGCCACCCCCCTTGACGGAAACAACTCCGACCAACAGGTTCGCCAGACGGCCCCGTGGCGGAACTGGTAGACGCACCGGACTTAAAATCCGTTGTCCCGCAAGGGACGTGCCGGTTCGAGTCCGGCGGGGGCCACCAAATAACAACAGGGAGATAACAATGCGCCTTTGCCTTGCCACCGCCGCCATCCTGGCCGCCGCCGCGTTTCCGGCTCTGGCCCAGACGGCCGCCCCCGCAATCGTTTACGCCGCACCCGCCGATGTGGAATCCGCCCTCGCCAAAGCGAAGGCCCAGCCCACCATGACGCCCCAGCCCTTGGTGACCGGCTCCGGCTATCGCGTGATGTTGGAGCATCGCAAGGTCGCGACGCCCGCATCGCTCCATGAAACCGAAGGCGAGTTCGTGGAAGTGACAGGCGGCTCGGGAACAGTCACGGTCGGCGGCACCCTGAAGGATCAGACACGGCGCAACGAAACCAATCTGGCGGGTAGCGGCATCAATGGTGGCCGGAAATTTAATGTAACCAAAGGCAGTTATTTCTTCATCCCGGCGGGCACGGCGCATGCGTTCGGCAATTTCGGCCCGGACGGATTGACCATCGTCTCGCTGCATGTGCCGCAGCAGATGGGCAAGTGATCGCCTAGATCACGGCCTCGATCAGACGCGGGCCTTTGGTATTCATCGCATCCTCGAACTGGGCGGCGTCCTACGTGGGGGGCGGCACCGCGCGGTGATGGTCGCCCGCTATTGCAAAGGTGCGATCCCGCACAGTGTCAGGTAATGCGCTATTCCATCATAGAACTCTGGCATACGGGTCGGGTCACTCGCATCACCGCGCGGGACGTAAATCGCCATTCCCTGACGAGCTCGGGTCAGCAAGACACGATATGCGTTCGCCAGATATTTCCGGGCCATATCGTTCCTGACCGCCTGCCATTTGGTTCCTTGGAATTTATGGCAGGACCAACCCCGCCCAGCGTAGCGAAGGTCGGCATCCCAACACACGCCCACCCAATCAAGTTCCAAGCCTTGAATATCGAACTCCGTCGCCGGGTCTTCCAAATAGAAGCAAGATCGCACATCGACCTTGTCATTCAAGAACCAGTTTGGGGCATAAATCTTCTCATGAACGTTTAGGCCCTCTGGCTTAAGCCGCGAGGCGCCTGATGAAGCGACCAGTCCCAACCGTTCCGATCCCCGTGCTTTCATGCGTAACCAAGCTCTGGTTTGCGGCAAATCACGAGAAAGGAACACGGGATAGGTGTTCTGGATACCGGTGTAAATTCGTGCTGCTTCTGGCGCGTTACCGTCGATCACAGCATCGACAAAATGGGCCAAATTTTCAGCGCGGTATGATCGGACAGATACAGCCAGATGCAGATCGGACTCGATCTTGTGCTCCAGCCCGGCCAACTTCGCTTTCAAATCGTGGCCCCAGGTATAGACGGGGCGGGTCAACTGATCAGATGCGTAGACAACCCATTTCGGATAGTTGCGCCTAAGTGCGTCGAACCATTCCACCAGTCCGGCTTCGCCATCATGAATTTCCTGCCCGCCGCCCACCAAGCATACGATCGCACACCAATCTTGATGGCGATCCATGACCCCGATAAGAAACTCCGGCTCAGACTGTTCAAAGTCTTGTGCCCGCTTGCGCATCATAAAGCGTTTGATCTTGCTGAGGTTCCAGGCCCGCTGCGCCTCGTCAAATATCGTAACATGCTCTATCGGTGCAGTGTGCGACTGCAGGCTGGTATCACGAAAATTATGGATGGGCTGAATGAAGGATCGTACTTTCCGCCGCGCTTGGTCCATGGTGATGGGAATACGACCGATAGATTGCCGTACTTGATCTCGCGCCAGGGCTTCACGCAGAACATCTACCAACGGCACGTTACCGGACAGAAATACCGCGTGCTCATCGGCATGGCGTTGGACGCGACCAGTTACCAAATTTAGACCTGCTAGCGTTTTCCCTGCGCCCGGCACGCCCGTTACAAAGCAGATAATCTTGCGGCAATTGGCCTTGGCGTCGTCTATAATCGCGCTTAGGCGGCTGGTAGTTATACTGAGGTTATGAGCCTCACGGCGTGTTATCTCTTCCACGCGGTGGGAGTTATACAGCGCCTGCGCGGCCTCAACGATGGTTGGGGTTGGTTTGTAGCCACTGTCGAGCCAATGTATCGGAGATAGATCTGGTTCAGACGAAAATCGACGCGCGGCCGCCACCAGCATCTCGCCAAGCCGTTCTCCGTTTGAAAAAACGGGCTCAGCAACGCGATCATCAGCATTGGGAAAGAAGCTTAACTGCACTGGCTTTGCGGCAGCATTGGTCGCAATCAAGACCGGTATGATGATGCGACTGTAGCTGCCTTCGTGAAAATTCTTCAAGTCCAGCGCATAATCGGTGACCTGATCAATTGCGGCGGCCGTGAAGTTTTCGGCACCAACCTTGAATTCCAGAACGAAAATAATGCCCCGGAACAGCAGCACGGCATCGGCACGCTTGCCCATGCGGGGAATGGAAAATTCGAAGCCGATCCAGCCATCCGAAAGGGGCGGCAGTTCTCGATGCAGTATATGTATTTCTGTCAGCCAACTGTTGCGCGTCAATGGGTCGAGATCATGCTGATTGTTTTGCGCAAGATGACCCAAGATCGTTTGGGGCTCATGCCGCAAAAAGTCTGCAATCGTCGCGGAATAATAGGTCCGTTCCAGCCTTGGCGCGCTCATAACCCCATCCCGCCGCCAGACTAGACAGGAAATCAAAATCTACAATACCGCTTCAATCAGGCGCGGGCCCCTGGTCTTCATCGCGTCTTCGAACTGGATGGCGAAATCCTCGCTGGTGGCGGCGCTGGTGGCTTCCACGCCCATGCCCCGCGCCAGTGCTACCCAATCCAGTTCGGGATTGTGCAGGTCGAACATCTGCAACGCCTTGGGGCCGACATTGCTGGCGCCGGTGCGCGCCAGCTCCACATTCAGCACGGCATAGGATTTGTTGGCGCAGATGATGGTCACCACATCCTGTTTCTCGCGCGCATTGGTCCATAGCGATTGCAGGGTCATCGCCGCCGCGCCGTCGCCGCTGATGGCGATGCTCTTGCGGCCGGGGCAGGCGATCGCCGCGCCCGTCGCCATCGGCAGCGCTCCACCGATCGCGCCGCCCGTGAGATAAAGAATGTCATGCATCGGCGCATCGACCAGCGAATGATGCATCCCCAGGCTCGACGTGACGGCGTCGTCCGAAATGATCGCGCCCTCCGGCAGGAAACGCGCAATGACCTGGCCCATGCTGAAACTGTTCAGCGCGCCTTTCGGCGGCAGGCCGGAGCGCACCAACGCGACGCCTTCACCTTTTTTCGGTGCGCCGATGGCGTCCGCGACGGCATTCAGCGCCGCGACGGCATCTTCATGCGGATGGGCCAGATAGAAAAGTTCGCAGCCCTCCGGCGTCACCCAGCTGGGCTTGCCCGGGTAAGCAAAGAAGGTCACCGGTGGCGGCGCGCCGACCAGGACGATCTGTTCCAGCCCGGCCAGGAACTCGACGATATTCTCGGCGAAATAGGGAATCCGCTCGATGCGTGGAACGCCCGCACCGCGCGTGATGCGCGGCGCGAAATAATCATGCAGCAGCCGCGCGCCGGACTTTGCCGCGATGCGCCCCGCTGCTTCGGCTCCGGCGCGATGCGTGGCCGCGCCGCGCATCAGCAGCGCCGTCTTCTTGCCGGCGAGCAGCGCCTTGGCCACACGGTCGATAGCTTCGCTTGATACCGGTGCGGGACCAAGGACCGGCAGAACAGGCGCAGGCCCCTCGGCGTCATCGCTCCAGGCCGCGTCGGCAGGCACAATGAGAGTCGCGATCTGGCCAGGTGCAGCACGCGCTGCCTGAACCGCGCGTGCCGCGTCGCTGGCAGCGGTCCGGGCGCTGGCGGTGGAATGCAGCCAATGCGACACCGGGCGGCAGATGCCGTGAATGTCGGACGAAAGCGGCGCATCGGTGTACATGGAATGGCTGCTGGCGTGATCGCCCACGATATTGACAATGGGGACCGCGGCCTTGCGGGCATTGTGCAGATTGGCGATGCCATTGGCTAAGCCCGGGCCCAGATGCAGCAGGGTCGCGGCGGGCTTGCCTGCCATCCGCGCATAGCCATCGGCCGCGCCGGTCACCACGCCTTCGAACAGGCCCAGTATGGCGCGCATGCCGTCCACGCGGTCCAGCGCCGCCACGACATGCATCTCCGACGTGCCGGGATTGGCGAAGCAGACATCGACGCCGGAATGAAACAGGGTTTGGACGAGGCTGTCGGCGCCGTTCATGCAATTTGTCTTTTTCGGGCGGGCGGGAGTTTAGGAAAACAGGACCGGAAAACAAGAAGGGCCGCCCTAGTGGGACGGCCCTTCCATTGTCGTCGCTTTGGACCGGAGCCTTAGGCGGCCTGGACCTTCAAAGAAAGAATCCAGCTCGCGGCCTCACGGGTCCGCAGGTCATGACAATGAGACACTGGATCACCTCCTTTTCAAGATTGTTGCACTGCAAAGATAGCGCGAAATCACCGGCCTGCAATGGCATTCGCGAAAAATCGCGTTACAGATTGTTATCGCGGAATCTGGGCGCGGATGGCGGCGCCGCGGGCCAGAAGGCCTTCGTCCGAAATCACGGTGACGAAATCGAAGCCCTTCTCGATCATCTGCAGGGCATATTCGGCGCTGGTGCAATGCATGCCCGCGAAGCGCCCGGCGCGTTTGGCGGCGGCGAGAATCTTGTCGACCGCTTCCATCACCACCGGATCGGTCTGGTTCTGCCGCGCCTCGCGGCCCAGCGCGAGACCTAGATCGGACGGCCCGATGTAAAGCATGTCGAGCCCCTTGATGGCGGCAATGGCATCGACATTCTTCAGCGCCACCGCACTTTCGATCTGGATGATCTTCAGGATCGTGTCGTTCGCATGCTGCACATAGTCGGGCCCGCCATACAGCAGCCCGCGCTTGGGGCCATAGGAGCGGTAACCATCCGGCGGATACTGGCAGGCGCCGACGAAGCGGGCGCAGTCCTCGGGCGTATCGACATTGGGGCAGATCACGCCATAGGCCCCCGCGTCCAGCGCCCGCATCACATCGCCGGGCGTGTTCCACGTTACCCGCATCAAGGGCACCGTGTCGGTGGTCGAGATGGCGGCAAACAGGGCGCACATGCTGGTGAAATCATTCTGGCCGTGCTGCAGATCGACCGTCAGGCTGTCCCAGCCCTGATGCGCCAGCATTTCCGCGCCCAGAAGGCCGGGCAGGGAAATCCAGCAGTTAACGGCGGGTTTGCCGGAAGCCCATAATTCGCGCAGTCGGTTCGGTCGCATGGCCGGACGTTAGCGAATGTCTGGAGCGATGGCGAGCGTCAGGTTAGGCTGCGCAGTAGGGGAGACCGGTGGACTATATTTCGACGACATGCGTGATCGCCGGCGGCGGTCCTGCCGGGCTGATGGCGGGCTATCTGCTCGCCCGCGCCGGTGTGGATGTGACGGTGCTGGAGAAGCACAAGGATTTCCTGCGCGACTTCCGCGGCGACACGATTCATCCCTCGACCCTTGAGATCATGCACGAACTGGGGCTGCTGGAGCGTTTCCTTAACCTGCCGCACAGCGAGATCCGGCATCTGACGGTCGAAATCGGGCGGCAGAAATTCACCGTGGGGGATTTCGCCCGGCTTTCCACCCGCTGCAAATTCCTCGGCCTGATGCCGCAATGGGACTTCCTCGATTTCCTGGCGCATGAGGCGAGGAAATTTCCCCATTTCCGTCTGCTGATGCAGACCGAGGCGCGCGACCTTCTGATGTCGGGCAAGCGCATGGCGGGCGTGCTGGCCAAGGGGCCGAGCGGCGCGGTGCTAGTTCGCGCCGGTCTCACTATCGCGGCCGATGGCCGCCATTCCATCCTGCGCGACAAGTCGCGATTGCCGAAGAAGGAAATCGGCGCGCCCTTCGATGTGCTGTGGTTGAAGCTGCCGACCCAGCGCGGCGATCCGGTCGATATTGTGGGCCGGGTCATGGGCGGGCAGTTCTTCGTCATGCTGTGGCGCGACGCCTATTGGCAATGTGCGCTGGGCATCCCGAAGGGCAGTTTCGACGAGATACGGCGCGAAGGCATTACCGGCTTTCGCGCGCGATTGCGCAGCATCGCGGGCTTCGCGCGTGATCGGGTGGAGACGGTCACCGGTTTCGATCAGGTGAAGCTGCTGACCGTCGCGGTGGACCGGCTGGAGCAATGGGCGCGGCCCGGCTTCTTGTGCATCGGCGATGCCGCCCATGCCATGTCGCCGGTCGGCGGCGTGGGCGTGAATCTTGCCATCCAGGATGCGGTGGCGGCGGCCAATATCCTGGGGCCGGTAATGCGGCGCGGCGCGCCGAAACTGGCCGATCTGAAAAAGGTGCAGCGGCGCCGCGAATGGCCGACACGCGTGGTGCAATGGGCCCAGGTCGCGGCGCAGAACCGCATCATCGCGCCTACCTTGCGTGCCGCGCGAACGCCTGAGCCGCCATTGGTGCTGAAACTGCTGCAACGCTATCCCGCGCTGCAACGGATACCGGCCCAGCTTGTCGGCGTCGGCGTGCGGCCGGAGCATGTGCGGTTCGAGACGGACATGGTTCATCTGGGCCAGCCCAGGCTGGAGATCGTGCCCCCGCCGGTGGTGATACCTATCCACCAGCACAGGCGGTGATGCGCGGCACCTGTCCATCAGTCCGACACAAGAACCGGGATGGATAAGTGGGAAAGGCGCAAGGGATTGATTTCTGTTTGGCACAGAATCGGCGCACCCCTCCCCTTTATCCGCATCCTCATTCCGTCTCCTGTCTTCGCGGCGCATTATAGCGCAGCGGCGGAGCAGGGGGATAAGTTGTAAGGATTCGGCAAGGTACGAAGAAAATGATGCAGAACACCCGCCACCAGAATTCTCATCGCCACCTACATGCCGCACCACGGCCAACCACGTTTTGAGCAGCCGTTCGAACCATGCGGTTGCTTGATACTACATATATTTATGTGTGCGCGCTTCTGCTGAAGTTATCGGCAAGTGATGCTGTAGCTGTCAGAGCTCCAGGCGTGGTCATGCTGATATTTTTTCTGCATCTTGTCGGGTTGCTAATTTTGGCAACCGGCTTCTTCAGATTCGATTGGCGGATGGTACTTGATTTTTGGACCAGCGCTCTCTTCATGCTCGTTTTTGTAGGCTATTTTGAATTCTATTTTCGCCACCGAGGCCATGGACGATTGCTTCTGACGCAGTTCAGAGCGAGGATGCTTTTGCCGCAATCTTTGTCCATTGGCATAACAATAGCGCTTTGGACCTTGGCATTTCCTTTCCTTTGCATTTGGATACGCGTCATGATCGGGAGCACCTTTATATAGGTGCCGACCTGCTTGCCTACTCCCTTCTGCTGAGGGAAATAAGTTTACGCGACAATGGAATGACGCGCATGCCGTCTCCTGATTTCAGAGCCGAATAATCGTCGGCTAGGCGCTGGTTAACGGCCACCTGCATGGACGACTTTTGACGAAGCACTCCCTCGCCAAAAATCACATCTGCATCGTCCAACCTTCGACACCCATAGCCGCCTGACGCACGGCTTCGGTGAGGGTCGGATGCGAATGACAGGTGCGCGCGATGTCTTCCGACGACGCGCCGAACTCGATCGCCAGCACAACTTCGGCGACCAGATTGCCGGCTTCGGGGCCGATGACATGGCAGCCCAGAACCTTGTCGGTCTTGGCATCCGCCAGAATCTTCACAAAGCCTTCGGTCGCCGCGATGGTCTTGGCGCGGGCATTGGCCGTGAAGGGGAATTTGCCCACCTTGTACTGCACGCCCGCCGCCTTCAGCTCTTCCTCTGTCTTGCCGACGGTGGCCACTTCCGGGAAGGTGTAGATCACCGAGGGAATGGCGTCGTAATTCACATGGCCCGCCTTGCCGGCGATGATCTCGGCCACCGCAACGGCCTCGTCTTCCGCCTTGTGGGCCAGCATCGGGCCTTCGCGGCAGTCGCCAACGGCATAGATGCCCGGCACATTGGTCTTGTAGTGATGGTCGGTGATGACGCGGCCGCGCTTGTCCAGCGCCACGCCCACCGTCTCCAGTCCCAGATTATCCGTATACGGACGACGCCCAATGGCGACCAGCATCACATCGGTCTCGATAACGCTTTTGTCGCCGCCCGCCGCGGGTTCGACCGTCACGGCCAGGCCCGACTTCTTTTTCTCGACGCCGGTGACCTTGGTGGAAAGCTGGAAGGTGAAGCCCTGCTTGCCCAGGATGCGCTGGAACGCCTTGCCGATTTCCAGGTCCACACCCGGCGTAACGCGGTCAAGGAATTCGACCACGGTCACTTCCGAACCCAGCCGCCGCCAGACCGAACCCAGTTCCAGGCCGATCACGCCCGCGCCCACCACCAGCAGCCGCTTGGGCACGGATGTCAGCGCGATCGCGCCGGTCGAGGACACGATCTGCTTCTCATCAATCGTGACGCCGGGCAGCGGTGCGACATCCGAGCCGGTAGCGATGATGATGGATTTGGCGGTGATGGTGCGGGTGCTGCCGTCGGCGGCCTTCACTTCGATCTTGCCGGGCGCTGTGATGCGGCCTTCGCCGACAATGCCCTCGACCTTGTTCTTGCGGAACAGGAATTCCACGCCCTTGGTGAGCTCGCCCACCACCTTGTTCTTCTGCGCCATCATGGCAGGCAGGTCGAGTTCGACCTTGGCCTTGATGCCCAGCTTGGCGAATTCGCTGCCCGCCTCATGGAAGCGTTCGCTGGCATGGAGCAGGGCCTTGGACGGGATGCAGCCGACATTCAGACAGGTACCGCCGAAGCTGCCGCGCTTGTCGATGCAGGCCGCGGTCAGGCCCAGCTGACCCAGCCGGATGGCGGCGTTATAGCCGCCGGGGCCGCCGCCGATGACAACCGCGTCGAAGGAGTCCGCCATGATTCGTCCTGCTCAAAGTTCGCCCGGAACATAACCACCCGATCCCTTTCGGAAAACCTTCCGTATGGGCATGGCGGCGCGGCGTTTTGCGCCTATGGCGGGTTTTCGGCGTGACCGAGGCCTGCCTCTCCCGCATGTGCAGCACCCGAGGGAGAGGTGCCCATAGCAGCGTCCGCGCTGCCAGGGGCGGAGGGGGCCTCAACAAATTCGGGGTCGGGAAAGACCACATCCACCACCGTGCCTTTCCCCGGCTCGGAATGGACGGCGGAAACACCGCCCAGTTGCAGTCCAAAGGTACGGATCAGGCGGCTGCCGACACTTTTGGAAGCCTCGCCCATGTCGAACCCACCGCCATTGTCGGCGACGGCCAGCCTCAGCTTCCCGCCCTCCAGGCTTTCCAGGCTGATCCGGATGGCGCCATCCCCGCCCGGCGGGAACGCATGTTTGAAGATGTTGGTCAGCACTTCGACCATGAACAGGGCCAGCGCCACCGCCACGCTGCCCGACACGACCCGGCTGGGCACATCGACCGTGATCCTCACATTCTCGTTGCCCATGCCGCCCGCGATCTGGTGCGCCAGTTCCTCCAGCAACTGTTTGAGGTCCAGGGTGGACTGATCCTCCAGCTCGTTGAGGATACGGTGCACCAGCGCCAGCGCATTGATGCGGGTCTGGGCCTGCATCAGCGCGTCGCGCGCGCCGCGGTCCTTCACCTGATTGGCCTGGATCGACAGAAGGCTCATCACGATCTGGAGATTGTTCTTCACCCGGTGGTGGATTTCCTTGATCAGAGTCGTCTTCTGATCCACCGCGTCGCGCAGGCGGCGGTCGCGGTCCTGGATGCCGGAGGCCATTTCGCTCATCGCATCGCCCAAAAGCTTGAACTCGACCGGGGCTTCGCTCAGGTCGGGGCGGATCGCATAATGACCGGCGCGATAGGCGGCCGCGATGCGGCGCAGATAGAGAATCCATTGCGTCACCTGGCGGTCGGTGACCAGCCAGATCGCGCTCCAGGCCACCAGGATGGTGAGAATGGGCAGCAGGAAGTCGATGCCGACATGCAGATAGGTCGGTCCGAACAAACGGCTTTCCTGCATGGCGAAGGCGAGGAAGATGCTGTTGCCGTAAAGCGTGGCGGTGCTGTAGTGCCAGTTGCGGCTTTTCACGTCGGTGGCGTCGTGGGAAACGCCATCCACAAGATTGCCCTTCAGCGCGGCGGCGGCGATGGCATCCGCAGCCTCGCGATGATTGGTGGCCAGCACCTTGCCGGCGTGGTCGAACACCGTGACCGCCGCGCCGCGCGGCAGATCGCTCGAGCGCAGCATATATTCCAGCCAATGCACATCCAGCACGATGGCCATGGTGCCATCGAAACTGCCATCCGGCTTGTGCATGGCAAGCATGGCGCTGATGACCGGCCGGTTGATGACCCGCGACTGGAGTTCGCCGGACACCGTCATGTAACTGGTCTTTTTTGCCTTCTGGAATACATCATAGGTCGATGCGTCCATGCCCTTGGCCAGCGC
>JAFIHO010000133.1 GCA_017849395.1 Hyphomicrobiales bacterium | reverse complement strand
GTTCATGAGCCAGATGCCGGCGGGTCCGTTGTTGACCTGGGTCAGCAGATCGGCCTTGCCGTCGCCATCAAAGTCGCCGGTCGTGACCACGCGCACCCCCGCGCCCAGATTGCCCGCGGAAGCAGACGACTGAACGGATGCCCCGTCCATCGTCCAGAGCTGGACATTGTTGTTCCCATCCTTCCAGAGGAGGTCGCTCTTGCGGTCGCCATTGAAATCGCCGATGCCCGCAATGAGCCAGCCGGAACCCGGCCCGGCAAGAGTTCTGGCCGCTCCGACGATATTGCCATTCATCACCCAGATTTGAACCTGGTTGCCATTTTGCCAAAGAATGTCGCTGTTTCCGTCGCCATTGAAGTCGCCCGCACCAGCCACGTCCCAGCCCGCGCCGGGACTGTGAACAACGCCACCGGCCGCGAAGACGGCGGGGCCGTTGTTTATGACCTTGTTGCCTCTTATGGACCACAAGACGGCCTGACCGCCGATGGACTGCAGAACCAGGTCCGTGGCGCCGTCGCCATTGAAATCTCCGGTCGCCTTGATGCTCCAGTTAGCACCCGGGTTGTTCAGCATCGCATTTGCCGAGACGAACCCCTCGCGCATGTTCCATATCAGAATCTGGCCGTCATCGTTCCGCCACAGGATGTCGCCGCTTCTGTCACCGTTGAAGTCCATCGCCACGGCGGCGGGCTGGGTGGTGGAAAGAACGCGATCGCCGAATGCGACATACTGGTTGTTCAGAAGCGTCGCGGTGCGCCCCGCGCCCACCACCGTCCATGTGCCATCGGTATTGCGTGTGATGGTGTAGTCGGTGCTGGCGCCCGCAAACACCACGGTGTCATTGCCCGCGCCGCCATCGATCAGGCTGGTCCCCACGGGCGCATAAAGCTTGTCGTCACCGGCTCCGCCCTGGATGTAATTGTCGAATATGCCCATGCCGGTGATGGCCTTCTTGGTCGCGGGGCCGTTCAACCCGTTTGTCCGGACGCGGATATCCATGTTGTTGAACACGATGGAGCCGCTACCCTGGGATACTTCCGCGCCCAGCTCTATGTTCGCGACATACTCGTTGGCGGAGACGATCCCCATGCTTTGCAGTTTCTGCAGCATGGCGCCGATATTCACGGTCCCGCCGCGCCGGTCGGTATCCGAAACAATAGCGGTGTAGCGCAAAGCCGCGGAATAATAGATGGAGCCGGAAAAATCGCCGTCGTTATAGGTGCCGATCTTCCTTCCGGCGGGCGAGAAGTCCCCTTTGTGCAGCCATATCATCAGCTCGTTCGTGATCGTATCGGCACGTCCGCCCGGGGCGCTGGTCAGCCAGATGTCGTAAGCCACATTGTAGCCGGTGTTGCCGCCGTCATAGGCCAGATTGTAGCCCGAGGTCAGCGAAGCGATGTCCCGCACCTGGATGGGAAACACGGCGCCGATTCCGCCATTGTGCTTCGGCGCAGAGCCATAAATGAGCGCCGGGTAAGCACGCACAGGTGTCGCGCCGGTTGGGTCAGCCGCTGGAAAGTCCCACGAGAAACGCGCGCCGTGTGTGGCGTGCTTTGGATCGAAGCTGCTGTTGATGGTGTAGTCGATCCCGGGACGCAGCGCGCCGGGGTTCCACACATTGTTGAGCACAGACCAACCGTACGCGGAACCTGCGGCTCCGGCGCCAACCAAATTCAATACGAAACGATCCTCCGACAGAACGTAACGACACTCGCTTATCGCCTCTTAAGGATGAATTGAGCGCGTTATTTTCTGTCGATGATGTCGCAGGAAAGATCGAAGTTCCGCGTGTTCGCGACGTGCGGTGCTGCATGTCGGAACGAAAGCGTACGCAAGCAGGCATTTTTCTGCAAAGTTCCAGTCGCTTTTGTGCGCCATCGCACGCTTCAGATGCATGTGCCACGCGTGCGTTGAAATGCAGGCAGGCGCGATCACTGCCGGAACCAAGGCAGTCCGGAACCAGAGTCGGCGGATATTATCGTCCGGTGTTCGCGGCGGTCTGGAGCGGCGGCGCGTTCATCGCGATCCAGCCGGAGGCGTGGCTGAAATCCTGGCGTTCCTGCCAAGCGAAGTCGGTACGGTTCCAGGGCAGGATCGTGTCCGTCAGATTGTCCAGGACATAATCGCCCCGGTCTGTCGCGACGGTCAGCACGGCGTGACGGCCTTCGCGCGGTGCGATGACGATGGCAATGCGCAGCGCGGCGGTCGGCATTCCGGCCTCGGCCAGAACCTTGCGTTTGGTCAGCGCATAATCCTCGCAATCGCCATAGCCGTCGTCCGGTATGCTCCAATACTCCGCGCGGCCATAATGGCGCACGTCATCGGCTGGCAGGATGGCGGCGTTGACCGTGCGGTTCACCGCCATCATGGTCTGCCAGTTTTGAGTGGTCATTTGTACCAGCGCGTCAGGATTGTCGGGACGCGCGCATTGTTCGGGCTGGCGCAGGCAGAAGCTGATAAAGCCGGCGGGCGCGGGCGCCTGGCTGAACGCGGTGGACATCGTCGATGCGCTGGGTGGAAGGGTTTCGGCCATGGTGATGGAAAGGCGCGCACTGTCGCGCGCGATCGCCGAGACCGGCTGGGATGTCCCCGCGCATCCGGCGGCGGCACAGGCGGTCATCGTCACAAGAATCAATCCGGCAAGCCGTCCCGGCATCGCGCCACACTCCGCATGCGCACAAAAAATATGGGCGTGCTGCTTGCAGTGCGGTAAAGCGGTTGGCGTTCCGGGCTATTTCAAATAGCGTAAAACAGGGTTTGCGGTGCTTTGTCGTTCCGGTTGGTAAACAGGACATGAATACCATTGAACGCATTGTCGGAATGCGGTGGGCGCCATATCTCCGCTACGGATTCGCGATCCTGGGGCCGGTGGGCAGCGCGGGCGCGCAGTTCATTCTCACGCTGGAATTGCTGCATGCCGTTCCCAACGCCACATTCGGCAGTTTCTCGTTTCTGATGGTGACGTCCGCGTTGGCGACGGGTGTGGCAAGTGCCTTGTTCTGCGCGCCGCTGCCCAAGCTTCTGGCCGATGCGGACGAGGTGGAACGTGGCGCGATACTGGACTGCCTGTTCGCCGTCAATCTGGCCGACGCCTGTCTGGCCTTTTTCCTCTTCTGTGCGCTCGGTTCGTGGTTGAATCTGACGCTGGCGGAGACCCTGTTGTTCGCTGCCTTCGCCGCGTTGATGCAGATCCGCTGGTTCGCCCGCGCCCATGCCTATGCGACCGGCATGCAATGGCGCACGGTATCGTCCGATGTGGTTTACGGCCTGGTGCTTCTCTGCGTCTGCGCGCTGATGGTTCCATTTAAGGCCGTGTCGCTCGCTTTTGCCTCTTTCGGAATGGCGCTGGCGGTGCTGTTCAGCCTTCCCATGTTCGGCGGCGCCTATCTCGGCCGCCAGTTCCTGCAGCTTCGTCCTGCCGCGCTGTCGCGCTATGGCGCGATCTGGCGGGCGCATTCCAGCTGGTCGCTGATCGGCGTCATCACGACCGAGGCGACCGCCAACGCCCATGCCTATATCGTGACGGCGTTCAGCGGCCCTTCCGAGTTCGCCCGCATTGCCGCCAGCGCGCTTCTGATCCGGCCCATCGCCATCGCCATGAATGCCTTCACCGAATATGAACGTCCGCGGCTGGCCCGCGCCCTGGGCGGCATGACACCGGATGGTGTCACCGGCGCGGTCCGGTTTTTCCGCTTCGCGCTGGCCGCCATCTGGGCCGTGACCGCGCTGGTTTCCCTGGCGTTGACCGTGCTGGCGCCGCGGCTGATGTTTCCGGCACGCTACAGCGCGTCGGATATGATCACGGGCTGCATCCTGTGGCTCGCCATTGCCGGGGTGCGACTGATGCGGACGCCCGAAAGCACATTGCTGCAGGCGGCGGGCCGGTTCAGGCCGCTGGCGCTGGCCAGCGTCGCCTCATGCGGCTTTTCTGTTGCCGCGGTCGTGGTGCTGCTGGTTCTTGGCGGACCATTATGGTCGGTGGCGGGCATATTGCTGGGCGAAATGATTTTCGCGGCCCTCATCTGGAAAAGCGCAGCGGCCCTTAAGGCGTAAGCCGCTTCAGCGCCGCCCCGCATTGATCGACGCCGCGAAAACCTCTTCCAGAATCCGGATGCAATTCTTCCAGTCATAGTCGGCGCGCAGCCGCGGCGCGGCGGCAGCGCCGCGGGCCCGCAATTCCTGCGGACCATGCTCCGCCAGGAAAGTCTCGATGGCCTCCACCGCGCCGTCATCCGGCACGACATGGCCGTCATAGGTCGTCACCATGTCGCGCGCGCCAGGCAGGTCCAGGCAGATGGGAAAACCGCCATAGGCGATGCTCTCCAGCACCACCAGCGGATAGGAATCGATCTTGGAGATGTGCACCAGCACGTCGGAGGAGGAAAACAGCGCCGGCATGTCGGAGTTCGGAACCCATCCCAGGATCTTGACCTTGTCCTCAAGCCGGTGCTGGGCAATGACGCTGCGGACCTGCGCCATGGTCTCGTCATCGGCGTTGCCCGACAGGCGGGCGGAGAAGGGGATGTTCCGGTCCTGCAGGCGGCGGCACAGATCCAGGAACAGGAAAGTGCCTTTGCCCGCCGATAGGCGCGCGGCATGCAGCAGGCGCACTTCGCTTCCACCCGCCGGTTCCGGCAGCGGCGTGTCCCAGATGATGGCGGGCATCAGAAGCCGGATATAGGAGCGCGGCACATTGTCCGGCAGCTTAATTTCCAGCTCCTGGGTGCGTGACAGCAACGCGATGCGATCGGCGCGGCGCAGCGCCCAGCCGCTCAGAGCCCGCAGGACGCTGCTTCTCTGCGAACGCCAGTTTGCGCCCAGATGCGGGGTGACGACGACGGTCATGCCCAGCGATTTGCCCAGCCAGAGATATAGCAGGTCGGGAAGATTGGTGTATTGCAGCCACAGCAGGTCGTAGCCCGCATTGCGTTTGCGGCAAAGGGCGGCCAGACCCCGCACATAGGCAGGCAGCTTTGTGGGGCTGAGAAACGCCGAATAGGCCGACAGCACGGTGGCCTGGTGGCCGAAAAGTTCCAGCGCTTCCTTCATGCGGCGGCCGAAGGAATCGACTCCGCCCTTGGTTGCCGGCGATCCTCCCAATATCAGAAGCTTCACGTGTGGCCGCGCCCCTTGCTTCGCGTACACAAACAGGCTGCACCCGGCCCGGCTCCGGGCGCCCAGAAATCATGGACGTTCTTGCCAAAACAACGTCCTGGCACGGCGATATATGGCAGTCTCGTTATCATGCTCAGGCGCTTGGCCGCCGTGCTAAGCCATTTACGAACCTTGAGATTACTATCCTGCGGTCCGCCATGATGTACAAGCGCCTTTTGCCGCGTCACGGCTGGCGCGGTTCTCCTGGATCATCCGAGAAACATTCCTCGCGGTCCGCAAAGGAAAACGCGGCGGGTTTGCAGCCCGACGGTTCGCCATAGGCCCAGCCCGATCCCTCGAAACCAAGATAAACCCTGCCAAACCTGTCCTTGTCCGCTTCCATGGCGGTAACCAGATCCAGCGACCCCACGGGAAACCTGCCAATACGGGACCAGTGGGCGGCATTGTCGGTGGAACGCCATATCCCATATGCCCCCGATATGTATCCGGCGACGTAGATCGCCGGATAGGCGGCACCTGGCGCGGCCCGACCGAAGGCAATGTCCAGCACGCGGTCCGCGCCCAGCACCGCATCCCAGTGCGCGCCGCCATCGGTCGAGCGCATCAGCTTTCCGGCGGGATTGCCGGGAACTGCGGAGGTGAAAAAAAGATGGCCCTCCTTGCCGGGTACGGAACGCAGTTTCGCACTGAAGCGGCTGGAGGGCGAAATCTCGCCCCTGAAGATTTTTTCCCAGCGGGCGCCCCCATCATCGCTGCGCCACAAACCCGCCAGCCCCGGATTGTCGCCATCGCCGCTGTGGAACAGATAGAAGCGGCCGGAGCGGACGCGATCCGCTACCAGTGTCTTGCGCTGGAAATGGAACCGCACATGCGAGCCGGTGTTGGGCAGTTTCTCGCCCTCTAGCGCGACACGGGTCCATGTCGTGCCCCGGTCACGGGTCGCATAGGGCGAACGGTGGAAGGATGGCGCCCAGACAATATTGTTCGTGTCGCCTGCCGAAACCGCGATGGCACCGAAGGACATGCGCCATGGATCGGAAGCCTGGGTGCCGGGCGGCGTGGGCAGATGCGGAAATTTTGCCCATGTCTTGCCGCTGTCCCGGCTGTATCCGGCCAGCACCGCATCGCCATCGCCGCTGCAGCAGAAGGTGCGCGTGTCGGAGGCGTTGGTGACGATGAAGGCAGGATCGGCTGAACTCCAGTCCATCTGCTGTACGGCGATGAGCATGCGTTCCTTCGGACCATAGGTTCGCGAAAAGGCGTCCAGATCGTCCTTCACATGCACGCCGAAATCCCAGCCCCCAAATAGCGGAGCCTGCCCCGGCGGCTGGATCACGTCGTTGGCCACCAGTTCCTCGATGCCGCGCGCCCGGCTTTTCCAGACGATGCGCGAGGTTCCGTCCGGCACATCGGCATAGTAGGGGCCGGTGCCCGCGCCAACCCAAAGCCGGTCCGGCAGGACGTGATCGAAGCTGACCTGCGCCGTGGCGAAGAAGGCCTGGTTGGCGATGCGCAGCCAGGGCGGCTCTCCGGCATCGGGCATCGACATGTGACTGAGATGCTGCCAGGTCGCACCGCCGTCACGCGACAGATGTGCGTCGCCGCCCAGGCCGAACACGAATATGACTTTGCCGTCGCGGCGCACGGCCACCGCCGAGAAAGCGCCGCGCTTCAGGCCGGGACGTGCGGAAAGATCGGACCATCCGCCTGCATCGAATTTCCATACGGTGCGGCTTTCGGCATCGACGCCATAGAACACGCCGTCCTCGCCGAACGCGCCGCGTTTCAGGCTTTTCGGCTGGGCGGCGGAGGCGTCCGCCAGCGGCACAAAGCTGGCGCCGCCATCGCGGGAACGGAACATGCCGTTGCCGGCGGACAGCGCCCATATCTCGTTCGCGTATTTGCCCTTGCCGAACCACGCCAGCACGCCGGGGCTGCGCGTTTCGCCACCGCCCGGAATGTCCCTGCCGGGCGGCACCGATGCCACTTTCGTCCAGGTCGCGCCGCCGTCACGGGTTCGCAATAACCCGTCATGGGGCGTACCCAGAAAAGCAACGCCGGGATCGGCCGGGCTCACGGCAAGGAAGGGGCCATACATCCGGAACGCGCTGCTGGCATTGAAGAAGACGGGAAACGGCCCCGCCGATTTCGAGAAAGACCGTCCGCCGTCGCGCGAATAATAGACGGCTCCACCGACCGCCATGTAGATGCGTGACGGATCGGAGGGCGCGACGGCCAGCGCATACACACCCTTGGCGAACAGATTGTCGCGCCGCTCCTCGCGCGGCATGGATGCGGCGGTCACAAGCTGTGCCCAGCGGTCCGACGCTTCGTTCCAGACATAGGCGCCATACACGTCCGACACGGCCAGCCGCGTCTTGCCGCTCCTGTCGGCGTCGATGGCGGTGATGAAGCCGCCGCCGCCGATCGCCACCGGCCGCCAGCGATAAACCGGCGCGCTCGCGCGCGTCTGGGCATCGGCCTGCGCCAGACACAGGAGCGGAACAAGGGTGGCGAAAAGCCTGAGAGTGTTTTTCATCGTCATCGCGCCATCCGCCCCAGCAGCAGGGACAATCGCCCGGATTGACCGCCCGCCAGTCCGGCTTCCTCGGACCGCAGCGGGCGCGATCCGATCATCGCACCCAGATAGACCAGCGCGGCGATCGTGCCGATGCCGATCGCCACCATGCCATCGCTGGCACTGGCGGCCTGTGCACCCGCGATGCTGCAAACGGCAAGAAGGAAAAGGCAAAGCAACGTCACCCGCAAATCGACCACATGCCGGATGCCGATCCGGGACAGCGAAAGCTGCATCAGGAACAGCCGGGACAGGGCATCGCCCACCGGGCAGAAAAGCAGTGCATTCAGGCCGAAACGCTGGGCCAGCAGGATCGCGGCG
>JAFIHO010000132.1 GCA_017849395.1 Hyphomicrobiales bacterium | reverse complement strand
GTCTCACCGACATTGCCAAACACGTCTTCGGCATGGCCAAGGGACTGCCGAGTGGCGCGCCCGCCCGCGAGCCCACCCAGGCGTTGCGCGAACGTATTCTTGCTAATTCGCCCGATATTCTCGCCTTCACCAGCCTGACCGGGGGCCGCCGCGTGATGGGTCCCGAAGCAAAAGTCGGCAAGCACATGGAAAAACTGGGTCGAACCGAGGTGTGGATATTGCCCTCGCCATCACCCACGGCGCTGTGGAATTGGAATGCACGCACATGGCACGATCTTGCAAAGGCCGTGAAGCGCGCAAGCTGAGGCGTCAGGCGCCCGATATGCGCCGTCCAACCGCGACACCGGCGACCAGCAGCACCAGGAAAATCGCCATGAACACGAAGAACAGGGTCTTCGCGATGGCGATCGAGGTACCCGCGATGCCGGTGAAACCCAGCAGGCCCGCAATCAGGCCCACCACCAGGAAAATCAGCGCCCAACGCAGCATGATGGTCTCCAATTTGCAGAAGCAATTGCAGCAATAACGCAGAGCAGGACGTTCGGTTTCCCGTTCATGATTTTGCCGGCGGCAGGGGGACATTCAGCGCCCAGGACACGATGGCAGCGGCGGCGGCAGCGAGCGCGGCCTCGAATGCCTGGACGGCGGCGGTGATGCGGTCGGCTGTCGCGGGGACGGTGTGGCGGGTAGCGAAAGTCGCAACGATGCGACGCCCTTGCGCCGATACAAGTTTCACCGAAAGCCCCACGATCACGGTGGGCGCACCGTCCGGCACGTCATACTTTGCCTCGAAATCGCGAATATCCGAGACAAGCAGATAGTCCGCCTGCAGCGCGTCGCGCGCATTGGATACCCGGTCGATGCGGCCGCCATTCTCGAAGTTTGCCACCAGCGCATCCTGCACAATCACTGGCACGCGGTCGGGAAACTGCGCCTTGGCGTAGTAGTCCATGACGCCGTCCGCCTTCACGACGGGTATGCGTGCGGTGTCCAGACTTTCCGCCGCGCCGGGGCGCATAACCGACAAAGACCAGGGCACCTTGGGCCCGGACGGGGTGGGCGGCGTGCTGGCGTGCAGCAGATAGATCTGCGAGGCCTCGCCCGGCCCCAGCACATCGGCACAGCCCGCCAGCGGCAGCGAGGATATCCCCATCAGGAATGCACGCCGCTTCATCATTTGCCGCCTTTCGGTTCATAGCCCTTGCGCCGGTCGCCGAACAAAAGCTTCGTCGGCTCGCGGTTGAGCTGGTCTGAAAATCGGGTCAGGCTGGTGGTCAGTTGCCGCAACTCGCCTATCAGGTCGGCCACCTGCGCCAGCCCTTCGCCGGTGACGAAGGCGTCGGCGTCGTCCGCCACCTTGCCGAATTTCTTCACGGTGAGATCCACATCGGCCAAGGTCGGCTTCAGGTCATGGGTCGCGCCGCGCAGTTCGGCCATCACGACACTTGCATTGCGCAAGGTCGTGTCGATGTCATTCGACCGGCGCGCCAGCACGGTGGTGGTTTCGTTGAGGTTGGTCAGGATGGCACTGAAATTGCGTCTGTTCTCCTCGTTCAGCACCGCGTTCAGGCGCGTCACCGCTATGTTGAGCTTGGCGACGACTTCCGGCGCACTCTGCTCCAACTGCCGCAGGGTGGATTGCTTGGAACGGATGATTGGATAGCGATTGCCCTCATGCCTGGTCAGCAGGGGCGAGTTCACGGTACCGCCGCTGATCTCGACATAGGAGCCGCCCGTGAAGCCCTGACTCTCGATGGAGGCGAGGCTGTCTTCGCGGATATTCAGGCCGGGGCGCAGTTGCAATGTGGTGATCACGCGCTGGGGATCGTGAGGGTCGAATTCCAGATCGGCGACCCGCCCGACATCGATGCCGTTGTAGCGGGCGACGGTGCCCTTGGCCAAACCGGTCACCGGCCCGTTGAAATAAGCCTGATAGTAATCGTATTCCTGGCTGTACTGGACGCCCGCCAGCCACAGGATGGTCACCACCAGCCCGATGACGCAGGCCAGAACGAATGCCCCCACCGCGACATAATTTGCCTTGGTTTCCATCGCCGCTCCTTAACCCGCACTGTCAAGCGCGGCTCGTCCGCGCGCGCCCGAAAAATAATCCTGAATCCAAGGGTCCTTGTCCCTGCGCAACTCGTCGATAGTGCCGACCCTGATCTTCTTGTTCACCAGAACCGCGATGCGGTCGGTGATGGCACGCAGCGTGTCCAGGTCATGCGTTACCAGGAAGACCGTCAAGCCCAGGCTTTTGCGCAGGGATTTGATCAGTTCGTCGAACTTGTTCGCGGAGATCGGGTCCAGCCCCGCTGTCGGCTCGTCCAGGAACAGAAGTTCCGGATCGAGCGCCAGCGCTCGCGCCAACGCCGCGCGCTTGATCATGCCGCCGGACAGTTCGGACGGGTATTTCTGCGCGGTGTCCTCGGGCAGGCCGACCATGGTCAGTTTGACGGCGGCGATCTCGTCCATCAGCGATTGGCTCATGGTGGTATATTCGCGTAGCGGCACCTGGATGTTCTCCGCCACCGTCTGGGACGAAAACAGCGCGCCCTGCTGGAACAGCACGCCCCAGCGCATTTCCAGCGCCTTCATGTCCGGTCCCTCGACCTCGCCAACCGGCTGGCCGAACACGCGCACCGTGCCCGCGCGTGGCGGGATCAGGCCGATGATGGAGCGCAGCAGCACCGACTTGCCGCTGCCCGATCCGCCGACAATGCCCATCACCTCGCCGCGCCGCACATCCAGATCGATGTGGTCATGGATGATCTTGCTGCCGAAGCCGTTCACCAGCCCCCGCACCTTGATGACCATGTCGTCCTGCGCCGCCTTCATATGTCCAACACCGAGAACATGATGGAGAACGCGGCGTCCAGCACGATCACCAGGAATACCGACTCCACGACCGCGCGGGTGGTGTGCAGGCCCACACTGGCGGCGTTGCGCGCCACCTGGAAACCTTCATAACAGCCGACCAGGGCAATGACGAAGGCGAATACCGGCGCCTTGACCAATCCAACCATCAGCGTGTTAACGCCCACCGCCTGCTGCAATTGCCGCAGGAATGTGGGAATATTGATGCCAAGGTTGAAGGCGCACATCACCGCGCCGCCGATAATGCCCATCAGATCGGCGTAAAGGGTGAGCAGCGGCAGTGCGATGACCAGCCCGATCATCCGCGGCAACACCAGGGTATCGATGGTATTGATACCCATGGTCCGCATCGCGTCGATCTCTTCGTTCACGCGCATGGTGCCGATCTGGGCGGTAAAGGCCGAACCGGAGCGGCCTGCCACGATGATCGAGGTCATCAGAACGCCCATCTCGCGCAACATGATGATGCCCAGCCCGTCGATGGTCAGCATTTCGGCGCTGAATTTCCGCAACTGGTCGATGCTTTGATAGGCGATCACCACACCGATGAGGAAAGACAAAAGGCCAACAATCGGCAGGGCGTTCAGGCCGGTCTCTTCCACCTGATGCACAATGGCGGCGATGCGCAGATTGCTGCGCGGCGCGGCGACGGCCTCGCCCGCCTCCACGGTCACCCGGCCCAGATAACCCAGAATATGCCAGGCCTGTTGTCCCGCCTGTACGGTCGCCTTGCCGATCAGCGCCAGCCGGTCGTGCAAGCCGTGCTTGCGCGCTGCCGGGGGAGCCGTGTCCGGACAAGTGTCGAGGCTTTCCAGCAGGGGCACATACAGTTCGGGCAGGCTGAAGCGGTTCACCTTGCGCCCCGCCGCCTCCAGCGACCGCCGTGTGCGCAACAGCAGCCACGCCCCGGCGCTGTCCAGCTTTTCGATCTTTGAGGCGTCGATCTCAATGCCGCCCGTGCCCGGCTCCAGTGCAAGAAGCTCCTGGTCCAGCCGCGCGCTGGCGGCGATGGTCCAGGCGCCACCCGCTTCCAGCCTGTGCCCGTCCCGGTCCAGCCGGAACCAGCCAGTCGGTCCCGCCGCGGCATCTTCAATGGTTGTCATGGATGTGTTTCGGGCCACGGCGTCAATTGCCGTGCAAGCCTAACACATTTCGGAACCTTCGAGTTCCGCGAGTTCCCGCCTGCGCAAAAATGCGGCAGGCTGGCGAGCCTATTCCGCCGGCAGAATCGCCGCTTTGGGGGAATGGGGATGCCGCCGGATGCCCTTCAGCATAAGGCGCACCGCCTCATAGTGAATCGCGGCGACGACCTTCACGGTCATCAGCGGATAACGCAGCAGCATCTTCAGCAAAGTGCCGTCGGTCAGACGGGTGCGCGCGCCCGCGAAGCTGGCGTTGAGGATGGGCAGGCCCGCCTCCTCCTCCTGGATGGCGACAGACACGTCATCGCCCGGCGGACGGATACGAAACTGGTAGCGGCAATCCCGCGACAGGAAGGGAGATACATAGAAACCCTTTGCACAGCCGTGCCGAATTGTCTTTGGGTCGCGCTGATCGTCCTGGCTATCCCGGCCTACCGGCAGCACATAGGCGTGCCGCTCGTCATAGGTGTTGTGCACCTCGTATACGATGGCCGCCAGCCGCTCATCGAGGTCATGACAGAACCAGATACTCAAGGGATTGAACACATAACCCAGGATGCGCGGATAGCACAGCACATGGCGCGCGCCTTGCGCCTCAAGCCCCGCGCCCGCCAGCAACTCGTCAAGCCACACGTCAAGGTCGCGTCCGTCGCCGTGATCGCTGTCATGGAAGCTGAACAGTCCGAAGCGATTCCATTTGAACAAGCGCAACTCACGGTCCAGCCGCCGCAGTTCGCTCAGGTCCAGCAGCATCGAAAAGACGCGATACTTGAAGCGGTGCTGGCGCGGCCGCAGGCGCCGGTGCATCACCCAACCCTCGAACAGACACGATGCGAAATGGGGTGGCACGCAAACTCCCTGTTAACCCTAGGTATTACGTGGGATTGGCTCGGCCGGATCAGTGATCCGTGTTCAGCACCCTACCGTAAAATGGGTTATGGTGGCTCATGCCCATGTACTCCCCCGTCTGCGCCCGGCCTTCCCGCGGCGGCCCCGGCCTGTCGCGGTCGTCTTGCCGATGACCCGCACGGGAAATGAAGACCATGCCGGCCTTTTGCAAGCCG
>JAFIHO010000131.1 GCA_017849395.1 Hyphomicrobiales bacterium | reverse complement strand
TCGCCGCCCGCCTCGACATCGCCCGCGTTGCCTACGCTGTCGCTAGGCAACGGATGCGGACCGAAGCCATAGGTGCGCGCGCCGCTCCATTCTTTCAGCCAGGCGGCGGCAGGCGAGTGATCGTTATGGGTATGCGTGACAAGGATATGCGAGACCCGCCGCCCGCGCAGCGCACGCTCCAGCGCGGCGCAATGTTCGGGCAGATCCGGTCCCGGATCGATCACCGCCACGGGATCGGTCCCGATCAGATAAACGCCCGTGCCCCTGAAGGTGAAGATGCCGGGATTGCGCGCAAGCAGACGCGCGACCAGCGGCGACAGCGCCACGACGTCTCCGTATGGCGCATCCAGCGAAAGGTCGAATTGCAACGCCAAGACTAATAGGCCCGGCTGTCCATCGCGCGCAGCAGCCCGCGCAGGCAGCGATACAGGAACCACACGCCGAAGCCGAACCAGGCCAGGATCACCAGCGGCACCCACAGACCCAGCGGCGCCAGCGCCAGCATCGCATCGCCGTCCATCCAGGCCGTCCCGAAGGCCAGGCCTAGCACCGCCGTCATCCCGGTCAGCATCGTCGCGATCAGCACCAGCGTCAGCACCGCGCCGACCCAGAACATGGCGATGATATTGCGGTAATGGCTTTCCCACACCGAACCGCGCACATCGCCCACCCGCACATAGGCGAGGACCGCCGCGATCAGCGCCGTGACGCCATTGGTCACCGCCAGCAGCATCAGCCCATAGGCGATCAGAACCGTCACCCGTTCCGCATCATCCTGCACCAGATCGCCCTGCATCCGGGAATCCCCCATGTTGCCACCAGAATCTGCTCCCAAAGGACAGTTCGGTAAAGCACTCCTTAAGTTTCATCATACAGCATAAGCGAATAGTTGAATGCATTACGCGCGCACGGGGAATTTCTTGGCAACCGACCGTTCCATACGCTTTCTCAGCGCCCTGGGCGGCGCGTCGACCAGCCGGGTGTTCAACCTGCACCGGATCGCGCTGGACCATGCCGGCGATCCCGAATTCCAGAAGAAGCCGCTGTTCGTATCGCCGATCATCAACCGCAGCTTCATCATGAAGCATCGCACGCGCGCCGACGAGAATTATCTGTTCGCCAAGCCGCGCGCGGTCTCCACCAAGATCGTCATCCCGTTCGACAACAGCGACCTGCGCGCCGGCGGCTACAGCATGTTCGTGGAGCAGCGCGGCTTCGCCGACATGCTGCGTCAGGCGGGCCATTACAAGACCGAGGCGCTGGAGCGCGACCAGACGGTCCTGAGGCTCATCCACACGCTGCCTTCGCTCGATCCCTTCCTGCTGCGCGAGCATCTGCGCAACAATGGCTATGACATCGCATCCTGCTGCTTCGCCATCTCCGAGGGCGACCGCAACCGCATGTACAGTTTCGCCGAACAGGAATTGTCGCGCCTGGCCGTGCTGGCGGGCGGCGATGGTTCTTCCAACAACGGCTCCTCGCGCCTGGTCAAGGCGATGCTGTCCAACCAGGTCGGCGAAAAGCTGGAGCCGCTGCGCGTGACGCTGGGCCTGTCGGGCGACGATTTCCGCGAAGGCGTGTTCAGCTGGCGCGGCTTTCTCTATTACAAATGGTCAATGGCCGATTTCTGGCCGGAAGTGATGGTCGTGCTGCGCGACCTCAACAGCTTCCAGCCCGTGGGCGCGGTGACGCCGGACCAGAAAGCCTTCCTGGCCGAAACACGCGGCCACATCATCCGGGGCGTGCGCGCCAATGGCGAGGCGGTGAACAAATCGCTCTCCGTCTATGACCATGCCTATTCGGATCTGGTGGCAAACCAGAGTCCCAAGACCTTCCGCGACTTCCTTCTGTCCGCGCCCTATATGTTCCTGGAGATGGGCGAGAAGCTGGGCGCGATCTCCCATATTGTCAGCTTCTGGCAGCAGCGCTTCACCTCGGGCAACCGCACCACCATCGACGCCGACGAACTGTCTGCAATCTTCAATGATTTCATGACCGGCTTCGGCGAGGTCGACCGTTCGCTGAAATCCCCGGCCCCCGCGCCCCGCGCGGCTCAGGCCCGCCGCGCCTGACCTTCCCGTTTTTGCGGCATCGCCAATGTCCTAGGATCGTCCCATGCGGTCGCGGCACTTTTTTCGCGCCCATGCGTTTTCACAGCGCCATTTCCCTGAGCGAGGATTTTGACATGCTGAATAAATTGACCCTGGCGGCAGGCGCTTTTGCCCTGGCCGCGACCGTTTCCGCCCCTGCTTTCGCCGATACGGCCGAATTGCTGCATGACGCCAACATCACCGTGAACAACCTGAAGAAGGACCCCGCCTTCGCTCAGGCTGCCAAGATGATCAATGGCGCGCGCGCGGTTTATATCGTGCCGCATCTGGTCAAGGGCGGCTTCATCTTCGGCGCCGAGGGCGGTTCGGGCGTATTGCTGCGCCGCACCAGCACCGGCTGGAGTACCCCGAAATTCTATGACATGGGTTCCGCCTCCTTCGGCTTGCAGGCCGGCCTGCAGCAGGCGCAGTTGATCTTCATCATCAACTCGCAGCGCGCGCTGGACGGGATCGACAAGGGCGAAGTGAAGCTGGGCGCGGGCGCGGGTATCACCGTCGTCAATCTGTCGTCGGGCGCGGAAGGCGCGACCACCACGCATGGCGGCGACATCGTGGTCTGGACCTCGGGCAGCGGCCTTTATGGCGGCATCAGCTTCAACGGTTCGGTGATCAAGCAGGACAAGGATGCCAACGAATCCCCCATCCCCGCCAAGGAAGCGGCGGCACTGCGGGCGAACCTCGCCACCGTCCGGTGAACTCGACAATCGTCCACTAGAGACGTTTCCAGGAACGGGTTAGGATCGGGG
>JAFIHO010000130.1 GCA_017849395.1 Hyphomicrobiales bacterium | reverse complement strand
GCCCGGCGCCAGCACGGCGGAGATGGTGCTGCTGCCGGATTTCACCACAGAGCCCAGCGCCTTTTCGATGATGTTGGAAAGTCCGCCTTTCTTGTTGCCCGGCGTGGTGTTGGCGGCGCGGTCGGCCCCGCCCTTGGCGAGGTAATCATCATACCAGGCCATTTCGCGCACCAGCGCCTTCGCCACCTCCTCGTCGGCAGCGCGGGGGACCAGAAGGTGGATCGCGTCGCGCACCTCGGTGACTTCCGAGAACATCACGGTCGCGCCCGCCCGCACCAGCAGGTCGGCGCAGACACCCAGCGCCGGATTGGCGGTGATGCCGGAAAAAGCGTCGCTGCCGCCGCATTGCATCCCCACCACCAGCTCGCTGGCGGGCACGGTTTCACAGCGGCGGGCGTTCAGCTTTTTCAGCCGCTCCTCCGCCATCGCCATGATGCCGTCGATCATGGCGCCGAAGCCGGTGAAGGCTTCGTCCTGCATGCGCAGCACGCCGCTTTTGCCTTCAGGCAGCAGGCGTTCGGGAGTCAGCTTTTCGCAGCCCAGGCCCACCACCATCACCTCGCCGCCGAAATTGGGATTCTGCGCCAGGCCTTGCAGGGTACGGATCGGCACCACGGCCAGCGGCGCGTTGATGGCGACGCCGCAGCCATAGGCATGGGTCAGCACCACCACGTCATCGACATTCGGATATTTGGGCAGCAATTCGGATTTGATGCGCTTGAGCGCATATTCCATGGTGCCCGCAACGCATTGCACGCTGGTGGAGATGGCCAGGATGTTCTTGGTGCCGACCGTGCCGTCCGCGTTGCGATAGCCCTCGAACGTATAGCCGGTGAGCGGTTCGGGCGCGGGGCGCGGTGTGGGAACCAGCGGCAGGTCGGAAAGAGCCGGTGCCGGACGGATGGCGACCCGGCTTTCGTCGATCCAGTCGCCGCGTTTGATCTCGCCGATGGCGTTGCCGATGATCTCCCCATAGCGGACGATGTCGCCGCCGTCGGCAATATCGGTCAGCGCCAGCTTGTGACCCTGGGGCACGAACTGGGTCAGGGTGAGACCATCCTCGAACACCGTGCCCGCGGGCAGGCCCAGCGCATTGGCCACAACAGCCACATTGTCGCGCGCATCCATGCGGATGCGGCGCGGTGTCTGGTCCGGGATGGGCTTTTGGATGTTCATGCAGTTCCTTTCCGCCGCCCGCCTCCTATATCATGCGGCTCCGCGGCCAGCGGTGCAAATCCGGCATCGATGGCGGTCAAAGGAAACGGCTTATGCCTCTGGACGCCCTGCAACATGTCAATATCCGCTGCGCCGACGCCAGTGCCAGCCGGGATTTCTATGTCGACGTGATCGGCCTGAAGGAGGGATACCGCCCGCCTTTCAATTTTCCCGGCCACTGGCTGTATCTGGGCGATGTCGCCGTGATCCATCTGGTGCAGAAGCCGCCGGGCGAAACGCGCAAGGGACCGGGCAGCGGCGAGATCGACCATGTCGCGTTCGGCGGCACCGGCCTGGACGAAATGCGGGCGAGGCTGACCGCCAGCGGGCTGGCGTTCGAGGAGAAGGTCGTGCCGCGCGACGGTATTATCCAGCTTTTCGTTAGAGACCCCGAAGGCGTGAAACTGGAGCTGAACTTTCCCGCCGCCTGACGCTATTGGGCGGGCAGGTCCTTGTGGCGGTCGATGGCGGCGCGGATGCGGGCCACGACATCTTCCATGCGATAAGGCTTCACGAACACCTCTTCGCCCGCCGCTTTGGCTTCGTCGGCATTTTGCGCATAGGCGCTGGCGATGATGACGGGAATGCGCGGCATCTGTTCATGCACCCATTGCGCAAGGCGCACGCCATCCATCTCGCCGGGCATGCGGATATCGGTGAATACCAGATCGATGGTGCGGCCCATTTTCTCGATGGTGTCCAGCGCCTCGCGCGCATTGGCGGCTTCCACGGTGCGGAAGCCGTTGTCTTCCAGTGTTTCCTGCACCGCCATGCGGATGGCCGCTTCGTCCTCGACTATGAGAACGGTCGGCGGATGTTGGTCTCCGGCATTTGCCAGCATGTCGATCCTCATCCGCCGCAACGATTTCGCTGGCGAGCATATGCGACAGCGCTTTTTTGGCGAACCGCATAATGCGTTCCGTGCAGAGTTCCTTCGCATGGAATTTCGGCAAACTGCGTCGTTCGGGTGCGGGTCGCAAAGTTCCCGCTTGAGGCGCGCAAATATTAACGCCCTGCCGCCGCACCCCGGCAGCGGCTTGCGTTGGAAGGCCGGGCACGGGTAACAACCCCGGGGGCGGTTCCCGCCCGTGGTTAATGGAATTCGCCGTGACTCCGATCCTGGCCGTTGCGCCGATGATGGACTGGACCGACAGCCCCTGCCGGGTGCTGCACCGGTATCTGTCGCGCCGTGCGCTGCTTTATACCGAGATGGTGACGGCGGACGCGGTGCTGCATGGCGATCGCGCGCAGCTGATCGGCTTTGATCCGATGGAGCATCCGGTGGCGCTGCAACTGGGCGGCAGCGAGCCGGGCAAGCTGGCGGCGGCTTCGCGCATCGCGGCGGATTTCGGCTATGATGAAATCAATCTGAATGTCGGTTGTCCGTCGGACCGGGTGCAATCGGGACGCTTTGGCGCGTGCCTAATGAAGGAACCAGCGTTGGTCGCAGGCTGCGTTGCGGCGATGCGGGCGGCGGTGGAGATTCCCGTCACCGTGAAATGCCGCATCGGCGTGGACAGCCAAGACCCTGAAATTTCGCTGCGCGCTCTGATCGGGGATTGCGTGGCGGCAGGTGTGAGGACTTTCGCGGTGCATGCGCGCAAAGCCTGGCTGGGTGGCCTGTCGCCCAAGGAAAATCGCGGCGTGCCGCCTCTGGACTATGATCTGGTCTATCGCGTGAAGCGGGAGCGGCCGGACCTCACCCTCCTTGCCGATGGCGGGCTCACGACCCTGATCCCCGCGGAAGGTCATCTGCGCCATGTGGATGGCGTGAGGTTGCGCCGCGCGGCCTATCAAGATCCCGCGCTGCTGGCGGAAGCGGAT
>JAFIHO010000129.1 GCA_017849395.1 Hyphomicrobiales bacterium | reverse complement strand
GAAACTGACACGATTCTCACCAGCTCCCCCCCTCAGCCCGCCCTGCAGCGTCCGCACCCCACCGCGCACCACCGCAAGCGGGCGCGCTCGCGGCTGCGGCCGGCTAGTCTGCCCCCATGCTGGACCCCTTCGGCCGTTCCATCTCCTATCTGCGCATCTCGGTCACCGACCGCTGCGATTTCCGCTGCGTCTATTGCATGAGCGAGCATATGGAGTTCCTGCCCCGCGCCGACCTGCTGACGCTGGAGGAACTGGAGCGGGTGAGCCTGGCTTTCGTCGGTATGGGCGTGAAGCGCCTGCGCATCACCGGCGGCGAGCCGCTGGTGCGCAAGGATGTCATGCGGCTCTTCGAGCGGCTTGGCAGCCATGTTGGCGCGGGATTGGAGGAAGTCACTCTCACCACCAATGGCAGCCAGCTCGGCAAATATGCCGGGGCGTTGTTCGCGGCGGGGGTGCGGCGGGTGAATGTTTCGCTGGACACGCGCGATCCGGACCTGTTCCGCCGCATCACGCGCTGGGGCGATCTGCCCAAGGTGCTGGCAGGCATCGACGCAGCCGTGGCGGCGGGACTGAAGATCAAGATCAATACCGTGGCGCTGCGCGGCGTGAATGACGCGGAAATTCCCAGCCTGATGCGGTGGGCGCATGGCAATGGTTTCGACTTTACCCTGATCGAGACCATGCCGATGGGCGAGACCGGCGGCGACCGGGTGGAACATTACCTTCCCCTGTCGCAGGTGCGGGCGAAGCTGGCGCGCGACTTTACCCTGATCGACAGCACGCATCGCACGGGCGGCCCCGCGCGTTATTGCGAAGTGGCGGAAACGGGCGGGCGGATCGGGTTCATCACACCCCTCACCCACAATTTCTGCGAAAGCTGCAACCGCGTGCGGTTGACCTGCACCGGCACGCTGTTCATGTGCCTGGGCCAGGACGACAGCGCCGACCTGCGCCAAGTGCTGCGTGCAACCGATGACGATGCCGTGCTGCAGAACGCCATCCATGCCGCCATCGCGCGCAAACCGAAAGGCCATGATTTCGTGATCGATCGCCGCCATGCCGCGCCCGCCGTGAAACGGCACATGTCATTGACGGGCGGCTGATGTGACCAAACTCCATTTCACCGCGGCGCCCGATGCCGCCGAGGCGCTCGCCGCCATGCGCCAGCGCCATGCCGATGCCGGACCGGCGGATGCCGAGATTGTCGTCGCGCTGGGCGGCGACGGCTTCATGCTCCAGACACTGCATGCCTTTCTGGGCAAGGGAAAACTGATCTACGGCATGAATCTGGGTTCGGTCGGATTCCTGATGAACGAATATCGGGAAGACAATCTGCTGGAGCGTCTGGCCGCCGCCGAGCGCGCCGTGGTGCATCCGCTTGCGATGGTCGCACACAGCAAGAAGGGCGAGACAAAGGCGCTCGCCTTCAACGAAGTGTCGCTGCTGCGCGAGACGCGGCAGGCGGCCAAGATCCGCATCATCGTGGATGGACGCCCGCGCATCTCCGAACTGATCTGCGACGGGGTGCTGGTATCGACCCCGGCGGGATCGACCGCCTATAATCTGTCCGCACACGGACCGATCCTGCCGATCGACGCGGCGCTGCTGGCGCTCACGCCGATCAGCGCCTTTAGGCCCCGGCGCTGGCGCGGCGCGCTTCTGCCACACCGGGCCAAGGTGCGGTTCGAAATTCTCGAAAGCGCCAAGCGCCCGGTCAGCGCCGTGGCCGACGATTTCGAGGTGCGCGATGTAACGGCGGTGGACGTGGCCGAGGAGCGCGGCATTACCATGACGATGCTGTATGACGCGGGCCACAATCTGGACGAACGCATCCTGTCGGAACAGTTCTCGGATTGAGACGCCGTGCGGCGTTCAGCTAGCCTTGGAATCCGACAGCAGGCTGAGCAGCCCCGCATTGAAGGACAGCGCCCCCGATTGCGGCGCGTCGGACGTTCCGAAAAAGCCGTGGCCGGGCTGCCAGTTCATCACACTTGCCAGCAACATGCGGATCTCCGCATCGCCTGCTGTCGCGGCGACAAGGGTGGCACTCGCGGGCTCCGGCGCAGGAGCGGGCGCGGCGGGCCGTGGCGGGACGATTGTCGGCAGCGGCGCGGTGCGCACGGTGCCGGGCTCGCCTGGCTGACGCACGGCCCAGTCATAGACTTCGCGCACCGATCGCGCGCGGCCGTCCGCATGATAGAAAACACTTTTGTTGGCGGCGGCGGCCTGGGGAAATTGCGACGGCGCGCTGGCATGAGGGGCCTGGTCCGCCAGGCGGATCAGCTTGCAGGCGGCATCGGGGCCCAGGAAATGGGCGGCATAGAGTTCGCCGCCACAGACCTCGCGGCCCAGCGCCGTTTTCAACTGGCCTTCCGTCTTGCGGGCATATTCGCCTGCCATCAGCGCCGACAGTTGCGGATTGGAGCGCAGGGACAGGATGGTCTTCTTGTCCGCCGCATCGGCATGATAATGGCCATCATCGGATTTGCGGATGGCATCGGCCAGGCTGCCAAGGCCGTATTGCGCGCCATGGTCCTTCACCAGCCCCATCCAGGTCTGGTCGATAAACTGGAACAGGCCCGCCGCCGAGGATGAACTGGATTTGGCGTCGGGGCGAAGGCTCGACTCCCGCATCGCGGTGCCGAGCAGATAGTGAAAATCCGAGCCGGTGGCGGCGGCAGCATTCTTCAGCGCCGCCAGAACGCTCTGCCGGTCGCTGTTCGCGGCGGTGGCCAGGATGTCCATAAACCTTCTCTTTGACGGCCCGGAGACTTCTTCTCCAGGCGCCAGAGTCGCTTTTTATGGTTAAGCCTTCCTTACGGCCTGTGCGAGTGGCGATGCCTCTGGCGCAGGCCAGGGTTGTGGGTCGCTATGGCCCCAGACCGGTCCAGGCCAGGCCGGATCGCCCTTTCGCCGTCCGATCACATGGACGTGAAGCTGCGCAACCATGTTGCCGAGATTGCCGACATTGAGTTTCTCCACGCCCGGCAGGGGGCGGATCAGTTCCGGCAGGCGCACGAGCTCGGCCATCAACTGCCGCTGGTCGGCAACGAGGAGGGCGCACATCTCGATGGCCCCGGGGCGGCGCGGCACCAAGAGGCCCCAATGGTAGCGGGCGTCGTTGTAGAGAAAGACCCGAGACAGCGGCCAGTCGGCCAGTTCAAGGGTCAGGTTGCGGATCACGGGATCGACGGCGAAGTCTGTCATGGTGTGCTGCCCTGGAAACGGCGGGGATCGAAGGCCGGGATGGGCTCGGCCTGGCCCAGCAGGATGTCGGCCATCAGCCGGGCGATGGCGGGTGTGAACAGGATGCCGTTGCGATACTGGCCGCCCGCCACAAACAGGCCGGGCACCGTGGTCGGTCCCAGCAGCGGCAGGCCATCGGGCGAACGGGGGCGCAGCCCCGCCCAATGATCGACCTGGGTCCAGTCCGCCAGCGAGGGCATCGCCGCCTCCGCCGCCTTGCGCAGCCGGGTCGCGGCATGATGCGTCAGGTGGGTATTGAACCCGCATTCCTCGACCGTCGCCCCCAGCAGCAGCAACCGGCCGCGCGGTACGGCATAGACTCCCTCGGCCCAGATGCAGGGTCCCGGAGGCGTCGCCTCTCCCGGCGGGGCCAGGGCGATCATCTCTCCCTTTACCGGCATGATCGGGGCGGGCGCGGGGTCCAGCGGGCTGCTCCAGGCGCCGGCGGCCAGGGGGGCGGCGTTGGCATG
>JAFIHO010000128.1 GCA_017849395.1 Hyphomicrobiales bacterium | reverse complement strand
GGCTATCGCTTCGAAAACGAACCCCGCCGCAGCCAGGCCGATGCCCGCGTAATCGAGAATCGCGAGCAGCGTGTTCACCATGACCGAGGCCACCAGGGGAGCAGGAATGAACCACATGAGAATGACTTGCAAAAGGAACACCTGGAACAGGCTCCACCACCACCAGCGGGGACCGAATTTCTGCCGCATCGCGGCATAGCGATGATCCTCACCCCGATGACGCGCCCATATGTGGGCGGCCAGCCGGATGCCCCAGCAATTCACCAGGAAAAGCGCCACCGCCGCGCGTGGGCCATCGGCGCGGCTCAGGAAAGCCACGATATCGACCACCATGGCGGTGCCGGGGCCCCAAAAGATGTCGACGATGCTGGCGTCCCGGATCTTCAGGCTGACAAGCCACAGAAGCACGCCGGAGGAGAGGGCGAAGACCAGCGCCCAGAGCGGCGGTGTCATGTGACAAATTGCGTGGAATCAACCACTTCTTCTGGATTATGGTGCACGTCGTGAGGGCGGAACGACCCGAAGGCGAATAACATGGCGTTTTCCTACACTTCCAGTTTCCAGGACGCGCTGGCGGCCATCAAGCGCGAAGGCCGCTACCGGGTTTTTGCCGACATCATGCGGCAGCGCGGTGACTTTCCCAATGCCGGCCTCCATACGGGCTCTTCCTTTACGACGGGGGGCGGCCGCCCGATCACTGTCTGGTGCAGCAACGATTACCTGAACATGGGCCAGCATCCGAAGGTGCTGGCGGCGATGCATGAAGCGGTCGATGCGGTCGGCGCCGGTTCGGGCGGAACGCGCAATATCTCCGGCACCACACATTATCACGTCGAGCTTGAGCGCGAACTGGCCGACCTGCACGGCAAGGACGCGGCCCTGCTGTTCACCTCCGGCTTCGTGTCGAACGACGCGACGCTCTCAACCCTGGCGAAGGTTCTGCCGGGCCTCATCATTTTCTCCGACGAACTGAACCATGCCTCGATGATCGAAGGCATCCGCCATGGCGGCACGGCGAAGTATGTGTTCCGCCACAACGACATGGCGCATCTGGAAGAATTGCTGGCCGCCGCCAATCCCACCGCGCCCAAGCTGATCGCCTTCGAAAGCGTCTATTCGATGGAAGGCGAATTCTCGCCCACCAACGCGATCTGCGATCTGGCCGAGAAATATGGCGCGCTGACCTATATCGACGAAGTGCATGGCGTCGGCCTTTACGGCCCGCGCGGCGCGGGTGTCGCGGCGCGCGACGGCTCGATGCACCGCATCGATATCGTCGAAGGCACGCTGGCCAAGGCGTTCGGCGTGATGGGCGGCTATATCGCCGCGTCGGCCGAGATCGTGGACTGCATCCGCAGCTTCGCGCCGGGCTTCATCTCCACCACCTCGTTGGCTCCGGTCATCGCGGCAGGCACGCTGGCCTCGATCCGCCATCTGAAGGAAAGCAATGTGGAGCGCGAGCGCCTGGCCGAACGCGCCGCCACCCTGAAGAAGAAATTCGCCGCCGCGGGCCTGCCCGTGATGGAAAGCCCCAGCCATATCGTGCCGCTGTTCGTGGGCGATGCGAAGCTGTGCAAGTCGGTGTCCGACGCGCTGCTCAAGGATCACGGCATCTATGTGCAGCCGATCAACTATCCCACCGTGCCGCGCGGCACGGAGCGGTTGCGCTTCACGCCGTCGCCCGCGCACAGCGATGCGATGATGGATGCGCTGGTCGCCGCCCTCGACATCGTGTGGGACGCGCACCGTCTCTCCAGAGCGGCCTGATCCCTTGCCGGGGGGCAGGGAAATCTATGTCGAGTTCGTGCGGAACGGCAATTTCGTGAAGGCCACGGCCATCGATTCCGAAACCGGCCTGGAAGCCAGCATCGTCGGCCCCGCCACCGCCTCCCAGCAACAACTCGCCGAGGCGGCGCGGCGCAAGCTGGAATATGTCGCCAAAAAGAACGCCGGACCGCGCTAAGTCATCTCCATCCGCCGCTTCGGCGGCGGGCGGCAGGCCAGGATCTTGTCGATCCGCCGTCCATCCATGTCCACCACCTCGAAGCGCCAGCCCGACGCATCAAACCGGTCGCCCGTCACCGGCAGATGCTGGAAATTCGCCAGCATGAATCCCGCCGCGGTCTGATAGTCGCGCGTCTCCGGCAATCGCAGGCCCAGATGATCCGCCATCTCGTCGGCGGGCAGATGCCCCGCGATCAGCCACGACCCGTCCTCGCGCTTCACGACCGGCGGATCGCGCGGATCGCCATCCACCGCCGACGCGCCGACAATCGCCTCCAATATGTCCGCGGGCGTCACCACGCCCTCGAAATGGCCGTATTCGTCATGCACTAGCCCCATCGGCACTTCGGCCTTTTGCAGCACCGCCAGCACATCCAGGGCATCGGCATTGTCATAGACAATAGGCGCGGTCCGCACATGGGCGCGCAGGTCCAGGGGCCGCCCCGCGATCATCGCACCCAGCAATTCGCGCGCGCCCACCACGCCGATCAGGGAATCGATCCCGTCGCCAACGGGCAGGCGCGAATGACGGGACGAGGCCAGAACCTCCCGCGCCTCTTCTTCCGGCAGGCTCAGGTCGATCCACTCCACCTCCGTACGCGGCGTCATCACGCCGCGCACCGGCCGGTTGCCCAGCCGCAGCACCCCGGAGATCATGCGCCGCTCGTCGGATTCCAGCACGCCCGCGCTTTCCGCCTCGGCGATGATGGCTTTCAGCTCCTCGTCGGTGACTTTCTGGGCGGGACCGGCCTTGTGGCCCATCAGCCCCAGCACCGCCTTGCCGGACACATCCAGCAGGAACACCAGCGGGCTTGCGATCTTCGCCAGAACGGTCATGGCGGGCGCGACCTTCGCCGCCACGCCTTCGGGATTGCGCAGCGCGATCTGCTTGGGCACCAACTCGCCCACGATCAGCGAGGCATAGGTGATCGCCGCGACCACCGTGCTGACGCCGATCGCTTCCGCCGCGACCTGGGGCAGCCCGTGTGCCAGCAGCCAATGGGTAAAGCGCAGCCCCAATGTCGCGCCGGAAAAGGCCCCCGACAGCACGCCCACCAGAGTGATGCCGATCTGCACGCTCGAAAGAAACCGCCCCGGGTCGGCATGCAGCGCCAGCGCCCGCCGCGATCCCGGCACGCCGCGTTCGACCAACAGCCGCAGCCGCGCCGGACGCGACGAAACCACGGCCAGTTCCGACATGGCGAGCAGCCCGTTGACCGCGATAAGGACCACGACAATGGCGAGTTCGAGACTCAGCATCGCCCGTCAACTCTCATGGCGCGCACGGCTTGCGAAGGTGTGGGGCGGCGTTTCTTTGCCCGCTCCTCAGTTCTTTTTGCGCTTCTTGGGCGGGGTGCCCTTGCCCAGGCCGATCTGCTTGGCGAATTCGCTGCGCCGCGCGGCATAATTGGGCGCGACCATCGGATAGTCGGCGGGCAGATTCCATTTGGTGCGGTAGGCATCGGGCGACAGGTTATAGCGCGAACGCAGATAACGCTTCAGCATCTTCAGCTTCTTGCCGTCCTCCAGGCAGACGATGTAGTCGGGCATCACCGACTTTTTCACAGGCACGGCGGGCGGGCGAGTCGCCAGCCCGGCGCCGCCTCCGGTGCCTTCCCCGAAACTGCCCAGGGTCGCATGGACGCTGCGGATCATGGCGGGCAGGTCGCCCGCCGCCACCGTATTGTTGCTGACATAGGCGGCGACGATCTCCGTCACCAGCTTCAAAATCTCGTCGTCCCCCTGGGCTTGTTCACGCATGGCTACGCATCCTCGTCTTGCAGGGAAGAATTCCTCCCGTCCGCCCGTTTCGGGCTTTTGTCGATATTGTACAGGATCAAGGCATAATAGGGGCGATGCAATGCCGCATCTATTCTTACCCAGCATTATTTTGGCCAAGTATAGATGATCGCCTGCTTGAATATTGCTGAATTGTTTCCAGTCTTTCTGGATTATTTCCGGTATACCATCCGCCCTTCCTGCAACCGGTCCCGCGGGCCCTTTCGCGGCTTCGGAAAATCCCCCTGCCGAGCCTAGATTTGGTGGCCCGGAAGGGGTAAATCCGCCACTCCTGCGCCCTGCCGCAAGATCGGCGGGTGGCGGGATTGCTGTTATCGGAAAGGATGAAGATGTCGGCCGTGGCCAATGCTGCTGAAGGAAATTCCGGCTTTTTCACCGCCCCTCTGGCGGCGGTGGACCCGGCCGTGGCCGACGCCATCGGGCTGGAGCTGAAGCGCCAGCAGGACAAGATCGAGCTCATCGCCTCCGAGAATATCGTCTCCCGCGCCGTGCTGGAGGCGCAGGGCAGCGTCCTGACCAACAAGTACGCCGAAGGCTATC
>JAFIHO010000127.1 GCA_017849395.1 Hyphomicrobiales bacterium | reverse complement strand
CCGCTGACCCGGCGTGAAGCCGTGGGTAAATATTATCGTTTCTGGACAATACCTTAGTTCATGAATTGCGGCATTTTTCGGCCATTGATATCCGGTTGAGCCCGGCCTATTGATTGTGCGTTGCGGTTCGGATTTCCAATGTTTTGCTTGTCCGGTGCCCGTTCTGGAGATTTTTTGGAATGACATATGCCGGTTCGGTGCCTCCCCGGGAGGCGCATATTGTCGATCCCCGTCGCCCGCCCGCTGACCGGCCAGTGGGAAAAGCCGATATGGAACCTCGTCTGGATCTGCGCCGCATCGGGCTGTTTCTGAAAAACTACCAGATGGTGTTCGCGGGTTTTTTCGCCGCAACGCTGTTCTTCGGTATCGTTTTCATCCGCTTTGCCGAGCACAAATATACCGCGTCCCTTGTGATCGGTCCGGTACGAGATACGAACCAACTGGTGGGCGGCATCGATTTCACGGCCAGCGCGGCGGGGTCGGGCCTCCTTTCAGCGCTTTCGCAACCCAAGGTGACACCGATCGCCACCATGAAGGCGTTGCTGCATTCAGAGCCCGTGGCGCGCAAGCTTCTGGCAGATCCTGCAATTCGTGACCGCTTTTTTCCTGGGCTTTGGGATCCGACTGCGCATGCTTGGCGCCGGCCTGGCGGCCCGATGGTCTGGCTCAAGTCAGGTTTCAAGTCGATGTTGGGCTTGCCAGTCTGGGTGCCGCCGAGCCCCGGTGTTCTGCAGCAAGCGCTGACCACCGCGCTGGAGGTGAGCGACGACCGGGAAAGCGGCTTCACAGTCTTGGCATTCAGCGATCGCAATCCAGCGTTTGCGGAACATTTGTTGACTTCTGCGACCAATGCCGCCGACGCGATTTTGCGCCAGCGTACCCGGGACGAGGCTACCCGCCGTATCTCCTTCATCACCAGGCGCCTAGATGGGGATGGCCAATTGTCGGTGGATCACCGAGCGGTGCTTATCCGGTTCCTCGCCAATGAGGAGCAGAAGCTGATTGGCGTGGCTGCCGGTACCCCTATGGCGGCCGATGTCGTATTGCCGGCCAAGGCGTCGGCGACCGTGACCTCGCCCAACTGGAAGGCCGTATTGGTGGCATCCTTAATCCTGGGAATTTTCCTGTCCCTGGCTGCCATTGTTCTGCTTCCACGCCGCTGGGTGCCTGGGCCGCTTCAGTGGAAAGTTCTCCCCTATTTCATGGCGGGCGGAATTCTGCTCGGTTCGGTAGCTGCGATGTTCGCCGGATAGCTGCTATGATCGCCCCGCTTTGTCCGGCAAAACCCGGCCTTGTCAGTGTGCTTATGCCGGTGCGCAACGCGGAACGCTATGTGCGCGAAGCGCTCTCCAGCGTGATAGCCCAGACCTACGCGGATATAGAGATCATCATTGTGGATGATGGCTCGTCGGATGCTTCGGCGGAGATTGTCCGTTCCTTCGGCGACGCGCGCATCAAGCTGTTCTGCCGTTCCCATCAGGGCATTACCAAGAGCCTGAATTTCGGGCTCTCGCAATGTGCCGGTGAATTTGTCTGTCGCATGGATGCCGATGACATCTGCTTTCCGGACCGCATCGCCCGGCAGATCGAGGTCATCCGGCGTCGTGGTGCGGATGTCGTGTGGTGTACGGCGGATTTCATCGATGAGAATGGCGATATGATATGCCGGCGCTATCAGCCGAGCGAACATTTCACCGTAAGGATGCTGCACCATAGAAACCATATTATGCACCCCGGTGTCCTGATGTGCCGCGACATTGTGCTGAAAGCTGGTGGTTATGACGAGAGCGTCGTGAATGGCCAGGATCAGGCCCTCTGGCTGACGCTGCGTGCCCGGGGCGCTGCTTTCGCCTTGCTGAAGGAAAAACTCATGCTTCAGCGATTTCATGCGGGCAATATAACAAGCTTGCGTTTTGGAATGCAGGGCGATGCAGCGCGCCGCAATACGGTGCTGTCGCTGAAAAGCCGGGATACCGAGAGGTTTTTCTATTATCTTCGCCAAGTCGGTGACCGTGGCTGGCAGGTGCGCCATCTTTTGCGCTGGTTCATCGGAGAAGACACGATTTTTTGGCTCCGCACGATGTTGCGGACGCTGGGAATTGAGTCTTTGTTGCGGGCGCTGCGCCTGGTCTCTCCCCAGGTCAGCTATGCGCCCTTTAGGGAAAAGCGCGACAAGAAGGACTGGCGTTGAGCGGCGGTGCACCGCTCCGGATTCTGCACCTTTCCCACACGCTGAGCATGGGTGGGGGCGAGTATCATCTGGTCCAGCACGCCAAGGGGTTGAAACAGCGTGGGCACGAAGTGCGCGTGGCATGCCGCGCCGGCAACATGCATCTGCGCAATGCCCTGGAGTCTGCAGGCGTGGATGCCGTGCCAATTCCGGCCGTCCCTTCCTTGATGGTCCCTGGCGCGTTGGCGCGCGTATTGCGCGACCAATGCCAGTCGTGGAAGCCCGACCTTGTTTGTGCAAACACCCTGACCACGGCCGCCGTTGCGGCCTTTCTGAAACGGACGATTGGACCTAAGCTTGTTTACGCGGTCATGGTCATCCGCCACGACCGGAGGCTGACGCCGCTGCTGCGGTTAATCTACCGGCAGCTGGATGGCGTAATGTATAATTCGCGCTATACGCAAGACAGCTACCACGCGATACTGTCGTATCAAGTGCCTGAGCTTGTCAATTTCTCTACCGTCGAAGACCCGCGCGACAAGCTTTACGATGCGGCTGCACGCTCGGGATTGCGCAATGCGCTTCTGTCTTCAGGCAAGAGGTTGGTGGGGTTTGTGGGCCGCATCCATCCGGAAAAAGGCGTAATGGATTTCCTGCAGATGGCGGAGATGCTTTATCGCGGGGACTCCAGCATCCGGTTTGTCTTGATCGGCGCGAAGGACAAGAAATTCCAGCGCTATGGCGATGACGCCGAAAACTTTGCGCGGGAACGTCTGGGCCACGCCGCGACATTTCTAGGCCATGTCGACAATCCGGCCTCCCATATTGCGGTGATGGATTGTCTGGTCAATCCGACTTATGGTGAAGGTTTCGGGCGGGTAGCGCTGGAAGCTGTCTATCTGGGTACGCCGATTGTGGCGACAGAGCCTGGGGGAATGACGGAAATCCTCGCGGGCTACAGCAAGGCGCGTATGGTTCCGTGGCACCGGCCAGACTTGATGGCGAACGCGGTGGGCGAATTGATGTCGTCGAATCCTTATTCGGAGGCGCGGGGCGCCGATGCCAAGGCCGCCGCGCAGTTCGATCATGCTACCCTTGTCGACAAGGAACTGGCATTCTTCCGGCGCGTCATCCGGGGTGACGGCAAGGATTGAACATGACCACTACCGACATAGTGTCGAGCTCTGGCCGTGAGGAAGACGCGGGCGCATCCCGAGCGTTGCAGATTGCGTTGGCGGTGATTGGTTTCCGCCTTGCCATCTTCTTGATGCCGGCTTTCAACGACTTCCCCTTGGGCCGCGGCCATTTCATGCGAAGCCCCAGCTATTACGGGGTCGTGATGTTCACTCCTCTGACCCTCGCCTGTCTTTGGCCGCCCCCGCCCCGACCTCGG
>JAFIHO010000126.1 GCA_017849395.1 Hyphomicrobiales bacterium | reverse complement strand
GGCCGGGCGTCGGGGGGCTGGTGGGGCGCAGCGCCGTGGCGCCCGGCGCGGTACCGGGCTTGTAGGCTTCCATGAGCGCGCCGCGCGTACCCGGCGGCTCGGGGACGCCAGTATTAGAATCCACCGAGATTTCCTCGATGCCCGGCGCGACGCGGAAGGGCGTAGGCGGCTGGTCGGCTAGCGCGCCCTTCATGAAGTCGCGGAAGATGGGCGCGGCAGTGATCGCGCCCTGTTCATGCGGGCCCAGAGTGCGCGGCGTGTCGAAACCCACGAACACACCCACCGCAAGATCGGGAGAGAAGCCGATGAACCAGGTATCGCGCGCATCCGAAGAGGTGCCGGTCTTGCCTGCCAGCGGCTTGCCCACCGCATTGACCGAAACGCCGGTACCGCGGCGGACCACGCCTTCCAGCATGGAGACAACCTGATAGGCGGTGCGCGGATCGATCATCTGCTCGCGCGTGTCTTCCAGCAGCGGCTCCTGCTGGCCGGTCCAGGGCGCGTTGCAGCCCTCGCACTTGCGCGTGTCGTGCCGCCAGATCGTCTTGCCGTTGCGGTCCTGGATGCGGTCCACCAGCGACGGGCTGACCTTCTTGCCGCCATTGACGAATTCCGAATAGCCGGTGACCAGCTTCAGCAGGGTGGTCTCATAGGCGCCCAGCGAGTTGGCCAGCAGAGGCGGCAGCTTGTCATACACGCCAAAACGGATCGGATAGGGCACGACCTTTTCCATGCCGACATCATGCGCCAGCCGCACGGTCATCACGTTGCGCGACAGTTCCAGTCCGCGGCGCAAGGTGGTCTCGCCCAGGAACTCATGTTCGAAATTGGCGGGCCGCCAGATGCCCTGCCCCGGCCCCATGTCGAGCACGAAGGGCGCGTCCAGCACTTTTGAAACCGGCGTATACCCATTGTCCAGCGCGGCGGCATACACGAACGGCTTGAAGGCCGAGCCAGGCTGACGCATCGCCTGCATCGCGCGATCGAACTGGCTGGAGGCGTAGGAGAAACCACCCGACAGCGCCAGCACCCGGCCCGTGTGCGGGTCCATCGCAACGATGGCGCCGTTGATTTCCGGCACCTGACGCAGGCCGAACTCGCCCTCCTTGGCGGGTTTGTCGAGTTGCTCGACATAAAGCAGGTCGCCGGGCTTGGCGATCTCCTGCGGCTTTTGCGGCGTGCCGCCCCAGGTCCCGCCGGGCAATTGCTTGCGGGCCCATTTGTAACCGTCATAGGTCAGGAGGCCGGTAGAGCCGTCGCGGAATCCGATCTCGATGTTGCGGCCCTGATAGGACAGCGCCACCGCCACCCGCCAGGTCTCGATGCCGGACCGGTTGGGAAGATGAGATATCTCCGCCTTCCAGTCCTTCTGCATGTCGATATGGGCCCGGGCGCCGCGCCAGCCATGGCGGCGGTCATAACGCACCAATCCGTTGCGCAACGCGCCGACGGCGAAATTCTGCAGCCGGGTATCCAGCGAGGCGCGAACCTGCAACCCGCCATCATACAATTCCTTCGCGCCATAGCGCGAATAAAGAAGGCGGCGCACCTCTTCGACGAAATAATCCACATCGGCGGTCTGGCTACCCATGGCGCGCGTCTGGGTGATGAGCGGCATTGCCCGCGCGGCCTTGGCCTGCGCCGGGGTGATGTAATTGTTTTCGGCCATCTGCTGGATGACCCAGTTGCGCCGGTCCACCGCTGCCTGATGATTGTAGCGCGGATCGTAATTGTTCGGCCCTTTGGGCAACGCCGCCAGGAACGCGACTTCCGGCACATTCAGTTCGTCCAGCGACTTGCCGAAATAATTCAGCGCCGCCGCCGCCACGCCATAGCAATTCTCGCCGAGATAGATCTCGTTCAGATAAAGTTCAAGAATCTTCTCCTTGGGATAGGCTGCATCAATGCGGATGGCCAAGATCGCCTCACGCACCTTGCGGCTGAACTTCACGTCCGAATTGAGCAGGAAGGTGCGTGCCACCTGCTGGGTGATGGTGGAAGCGCCCTGCGGACGGCGGCCTTCGATGACCAGTCCCACATCCTTGATCGCGGCGCGCAGGATGCCGGTCGGATCGACGCCGGGATGGTTGTAGAAATTGCGGTCCTCGGCGCTGGTGAAGGCTTCCTTCACCAGCTTGGGAACAAAGGCGGCAGGCACGAACACCCGGCGCTCGCGGGCATATTCGCCCAGCACGGTGCCGTTACCGGCATAAACGCGGGTGGTGATCTTAGGTTCGTAATGCTGCAACGTATCGACGCTGGGCAGGCCCTGCAGCACCATGCCGACATAGACAACCACTGCCAGCACCGCGAGCAGCGCCAGTCCGGCGCTGCCAAGGCCCAGATACTTCAGAATCGTGCGTGCGGTCGGCGATAACGGCTTCACGGATGCCTCGAATAGCCACTTTCTATAGGGGGGAATGCCTGCTGGGAAGCTGCATTCCGGCACGGTTCCTGCGAACCGGGACCGGATAATGCAAGATTATTGCGGAGTTGTGGCGCGAATGGCGACCTCTCCCCGGGGGGCGAATTGCCGGTCCACGGAATCCGCGATGGCCTCCGCCACCCGGCTGCGCCAGGCTTCGGTGTTCATCTGGGCGGCATCTTCCCGGTTGGACAGATAACCGAGCTCTATCAGCACAGAGGGAACATCCGGCGCGACCAGGACGGCCAGGCTGGCCGAGCGGTGCGGGCTGCGCGCCAGGATGTCGGTGACCGATGCCAGGCGCTTCAGCGCACTGGTGGCGAACAGCGAGGATTTGTTGATCGTGTCGCGCTGGGCCAGATCGATCAGGATGGGCGCGACCGGAGAATTCTCTGCCGACAGGTCCACGCCCGCGATGATGTCCGACTGGTTTTCGCGCTTGGCCAGCGCGGCCGCCTCGCGGTCCGATCGCCCATCGGACAATGTGTAGATCGACAGACCCTTCACCTCCGGATCGGGATTGGAGTCGGCATGGAGGGAAATCATCAGGTCGGCCTTGTTGCCGCGCGAGATGGCGACGCGTTCGCGCAGCGGAATGAAGGTGTCGCTGTCGCGGGTCATGTAGACGGTGTAGCCCCGCGCCTTCAGCAACCGCGAAAGCTTCAGGCTTTCGGCCAGCACGAGATCTTTCTCCAGCAGCCCATTGACGCCATTGGTGCCGGAATCCAATCCGCCATGGCCGGGATCGATGACCACGATCTTCTTGCCGCCCTGCCGGACGGATGGCGGCGGCTCGGCGACCAGCGCGGCCAACCGCTCCGCATCGGTCTCGCGCGCTTTCAGGTCGGCAGGCCAGCCGGCCGATGCGACGAATTTGGTCTGGTTCGACGGAAAAAGGTCGATCACGACGCGGTAGCCGAAACCGGACGCGGGCGGGATCACCAGGGCGTCCGTCACTGACATGGGCCGGTTGAGATCGATCACCATGCGCGAATTGCCCGCGCGGAACAGGCCGTAGCGGTAGCTCTTGATCGCCCCATTGCCGCTGGGCCGCGGCGGCGCGCCCAGCCGCCAGGTGACCTGAGGCATGTCGATCACCACGCGCTCGGGATTGGCCAGGGTAAAGGTACGCAGGTTGACCGGATCGGACAGTTCGATCACCAGCCGCGTCCGGTCGGCATGTTCTCCGATGCGCGCGCTCATCACCATGGGCAGCGTGCCGGTGGGCTTGCTGCCAATTGTTGGGCCCGCTCCCAGCCGGGGCTTCGGCCGGTCCGGGGCGGTAGGCAGCCGGTCGTTCGACTGGCGCAGCAGATGGCCGATGGGATCTTCGGCCTGCTGGCGCGGCGCAGCGGACGCACCTTGCCCCAGCAGCACCAGACCGACCAGGACGAAATGTTTACAGGACAATTCCCAAAACCTGTGCTGATAACCCGAATCGCCGGGGCAAGTTATCATCTCCCCGCGCCCCATGGGGAGATCGCATAACCCCGGTTTTGCCCTAAGATACTGAAAAACCGGAAAGAATTGTGGCGACGACACCGCGCGGAAGGTTTCCTGCCGATTAACCTCTTGTTGAAACTCTGCGATCACCCTACAAAAGACTGTCCTGTAGACGCGCCCGACTCGCGCGAAAGCTGGCGCCAGCCCGATCGGGCACGGACCATCCCGCGGCCACGAACGCGACATGCCCGGCCCCGTCCGGTTCAACCGTCTGGCCCTCCGCCAGACATCCGGTAGTTTGTTATGACTGATTTCATTGCGCGGCATTCCGCTCCTGTCCCGGCTTTCATCGCCGTTTCGACGGACGGCCGCGCATTGCCGATTTCCACCCACCAATCGCGCCGCCCTGCTCCCCACGCCCTGCGTGACGCCGAGCTAGAAAAGGCCGCGCCCGGAGTTCTCCATGCCAAAACGTATGCTGATCGATGCCAGCCACCCGGAAGAGACGCGCGTCGTCGTCGTGGACGGGTCCAAGGTCGAGGAATTTGATTTCGAGGCCGCATCCAAGCGGCCGCTCAAGGGCAACATCTACCTCGCCAAGGTGACGCGCGTTGAGCCGTCACTGCAGGCTGCCTTTGTCGAATATGGCGGCAACAAGCAGGGTTTCCTGGCTTTCGCGGAAATCCATCCCGATTATTACCAGATTCCCGTCGCAGACCGTCAGGCGCTGCTGGCCGAGCAGGAAGCCGAAGCCCGCCGCCGCCAGGAAGATGACATCGAATCCTTCGACATCGGTTCGGGCCCCAAGCCCGATACCGGCGAGGACGAAGAAGAAATCGAATCCGAGGTCGAGGAAGGCGACGCCGAGATGGCGCCCCTGGTCCCCCTGGACGCCGCGCCCGAAAGCGAAGCCGAAGACATCACGCCAGCCGAGGATGAAGGGGAGCATGCCGATGGCGAAGAAGATGTGTTCGTCAATCATGGCGGCGCGTCCGCCCCGGTAGAGGACGAAGACGAGCACCACATCCCGGAGACCAAGTCCGAGGCCGCAGCGGCCCATCTTGACGATTATCACGGCGACTCCGAAGTCGTAGCCGCCGAAGCCGCGATGGAGAACGAGGCCGAGATCGAGCCCGTCGGCGCCATTCTTCCGGCAGAAGGCGAAAACGCCGAAGCAGCCGGCGAGTTCGAGGCGTCAGCCGAGGGCGAGGTCCAGCCGGTTGAAGGCGACCATGGCGAAGCCCAGGCGTTGCAGGCTGCCCGCCCCTCCCAGAAATGGGTGCGCCGCAAACACTACAAGATTCAGGAAGTCATCAAGCGCCGCCAGATCATCCTGGTGCAGGTGGTCAAGGAAGAACGCGGCAACAAGGGCGCGGCGCTTACCACCTATCTCTCGCTCGCCGGGCGCTATTGCGTCTTGATGCCCAATACCCCGCGCGGCGGCGGCATCTCCCGCAAGATCACCAACGCCGCGGACCGCAAGCGCCTGAAGTCGGCGGCGCCGGGCCTGGAACTGCCCGAAGGCATGGGCCTGATCATCCGCACCGCGGGCGAGAACCGTACCAAGCTCGAAATCCGGCGCGATTATGAATATCTGATGCGGCTGTGGGACACGATCCGGGAAAAGACCCTGGCGTCCAACGCGCCCGCCAATGTCTATGAGGAAGGCGACCTGATCAAGCGCGCCATCCGCGACCTCTACAACACCAATGTCCAGGACGTGGTGGTGGAAGGCGAGGAAGGCTATCGCAACGCCAAGGACTTCATGCGCATGCTGATGCCCAGCCATGCGCGGCATGTCCACCAGTACAAAGACACGGTGCCGCTGTTCCAGCGCATGCATATCGAATCCCAGCTGGATGCGATGTTCTCCTCCACCGTCACGCTGAAATCCGGCGGCTATCTGGTCATCAACCAGACCGAGGCGCTGGTTTCCATCGACGTGAATTCGGGCCGCGCGACGCGCGAGCACTCGATTGAAGAGACGGCCCGAAAGACCAACCTGGAAGCAGCTTCGGAAGTAGCGCGGCAATTGCGCCTGCGCGACCTTGCTGGCCTGATCGTCATCGACTTCATCGACATGGAGGACAGCCGCAACGACCGCGAGGTCGAGAAGCGGTTGCGCGACGCGGTCAAGAATGACCGTGCCCGGGTGCAGATCGGCAAGATTTCGCAATTCGGCCTGATGGAAATGTCGCGCCAGCGCCTGCGCGCGGGCGTGGTCGCCTCCTCCACCGTGCTCTGCCCGCATTGCGGCGGCGCGGGCATCGTGCGTTCGGTGGAATCCACGGCGCTGCGCGTGTTGCGCGCCCTGGAAGAGGAAGGCGAGAAGAACCGCGCCAGCGCCGTCACCGTGAAGGTGGCCGGCGATGTGGCGATCTACACCCTGAACCAGAAGCGCGCCGAACTGGCCAGGATCGAGGCCGAATATGGCATGGACGTCACCTTCGAGCCCAAGGAAGGGCTGATGGCGGGGCATTTCGAACTCGACCGCACCCGCGCCCGCGATCCGGAAGACCGGCCGCGCAGCCATGCGGTTTCCATCGAGGCCGGCTTTGTGCCCTCCGACGAACCGGAAGACGACACGCCTGTCGAGGAAGTGGACGAAGAAACCGAGGAACACGAGGACCACGTCTCCCAGGCCGACGAAGACGTGCGCGAAGCGCCGCAGGCGCGGGACGGCGAAGGCGGCAAGCGCCGCAGGCGCCGGCGCGGCGGACGGGGCCGCAACCGCGATCGCGGCTCGCGCCCGGAAGGTGCGGACGCCGAAGCGCGCGCGGATGTCGCCAAAGGCGAAATTTCTCCGGATGCCGATATGGCGGAGCAGGAAACAGCCGG
>JAFIHO010000125.1 GCA_017849395.1 Hyphomicrobiales bacterium | reverse complement strand
TACTGGCGCTATTGCGGCATCGACGGCAGTCTGTGCGCCTGCTGCGGCGGCGGCCCGCACACCTGTCCGGCGGGCGCGGTCGCTTCAACCACATCCTGGGTCGGCACCTGCATCAACCCCGATGACAACAAGACCTATCTGATCGCCTACCGCGACTGCTGCGGCAAGCCGGCCTGCGGCCAGTGCACCTGCGATAACATGGACCGCAACACACAGCTTTATGTGCCCCAGACCAACAACGACATCATTTGGTGTTTCGGTCTGGACAATATGCAGTATCATTGTTCAACCGCAGCTCTGGTCGGTCCGGTTCAGTGAAACGCATTCTGCTCTCAGCCCTGTTTCTCGCTGCCGCGGCGGCGCAGGCCGGGGCTGCGCCGAATGGCAAGGCGCTGTTCGACAATAATTGCGCCTTTTGCCATCAGGCCGGCGGTGTCGGCGTCCCGGGCCAGTTTCCCCGTCTGGAAGGCCGCGTCGCGGAGATGGCCGCCAAACCCGAGGGGCGGGAGTTCCTGGCGACGGTGCTGCTGTTCGGTATGAGCGGGCACATCAATGTCGATGGCCAGGACATCATGGGCCTGATGCCCAGCTTTTCCATCCAGTCCGACGAAGAACTGGTCGCGATGCTCAACTATCTTCTGCGGCTGGGCAAGTCCAAGACCAAGGCAAAGCCCTTCACGCCTGCCGAGATCGCCGCGGTTCGCAAACAGCCGATGCTGGCGCCGGGCGACGTGGCCACGCGGCGCGCGATCCTCGCCACCAACAAGATCGTGCCGTGAAAGCCGCAGTCCCGGTCCTGCTTGCCGCGCTGGCGTGCGCGGGAGCGGCGCTTGCGGCCCGTGCCGCCGAACTCACCGAACTGACCGGGCCCCAGTCGGATTATGTCGAGCATTGCAGCGGCTGCCACGGCATGCAGGGCGATTCCTATCCGGCGGATATTCCGGTGCTGCGCGGGCGCGTGGGCTATTTCCTCTGCACGAAGGAAGGGCGCGAATATCTGATCCGGTTGCCTAACGTGTCCTATTCCGCGATCCCGGACGACCAGCAGCTTGCCGACATGATGAACTTCGTTGTGTTCGGCCTTGGCGGTCCCAGCGTACCCAGGGGCGCAAAGCATTTCACCGCCGCGGAAATAGGTAGTCTGCGCAAGCAGCCTCTGGCCACCACTTCACTGGTCGATGCGCGCAATCGCATTGTGGGCGCCATGGTCAGGACATGCGGCGCCCCCAAGAGCATGAACCGCTTCTACGATCCCGCCCTGCTGCCGCAGAAATACTGATTTGCGTCCCGGCGGTGGAATCAGCTCGCCAGGCCCAGATGTTCGACCACGTTGCGGAACGCCGTGGCGTCACGCAACGTATCGAAGCGCGGATCCTGGGAGAGGGTGAACAGCTTCATGTTGCGCTCCTCACAGGCGCGCTCCAGCCATGTCACGGCCGCCTTCTGGTCTCCCAACGCCGCATGGGCCGCCGCGATGTCGTAGGACGGCGCGCACCGGCCCGGTGAGACGTTGCGCAGTTTCCGCAGCAGGTCCTGCGCCGCGCGCCGGTCGCCTGCCATGGCATGGGTGTGGGCCTTCATTGCCAGCACGCAATTGCTGCCGCCCGCCAGGCGATAGCTGGTGTCGAAAGAGGCGATGGCCTCGTTGAAAAACCCTTTTTGTTCCAGGGCCTGCGCGAGATACATGTGAGCCCAGGTGAAGTTGGGATCCAGTTCCAGCGCATTGCGGTAATGGCGGATGGCATCGTCAAAGCGGCGCGCCATGTGCGAGGTGACGCCCGCCCAGACCTGGGTGATGAGCGAGCAGGGGTCGATCTCCAGCGCCTGGATCACCGCGACATAGGCCGCGTCGTGCTGGCCGGTGGCGGCCAGAAGATTGGCATACCAGTGATAGCCCAGCGCATAGCTGGGATTGCATTGGATGGCTTGACGATATTCGCGCCCCGCCGCGTCCCACTGCCAGTCGAAATGCAGATGGATGTCGGCCAGCGAGGTATGCGCCTCGGCCAGGCCCGGATCGATCTCGATGGCGCGCATCGCGGCGTCGCGCGCCTGCGGCATCGCATCGGCCGGCGAGACCAGTTCATAGAAGGACAACAGCGTCAGGGAATCTGCCAGGCCCGTATAGGCTAGTGCAAAACCATCATCTTCCTGGATGGCGGTGCGGAACAGGTCCATGGCCTTGTGCAGGTCCTGCTCAGTGCGGCGGCTCCACAGATAGCGGCCCTTCAGATAGGCCTCGCGCGCGGCCGGTTTGACGGGACGAACCACGCGCGGCGCGGGCGGTGTGGAAGCGGCGGCATGGAGCCACAGACATTGGCTGATCTGGTCTGCGATATGCTGCGGTGTGACGGGCCAGCCCGGCACGGATGTGTCGAACGCGCGCGACCAGATCGTCATCTGGCGGCGCACGGAGAACAGTTCTGCGATTGCGGTGCCTGCGCCGGAAACGCTTTTCCAACGCAGCAGGAATTCCGCGTCCTGGCCGGGCATGCTGTAAAGAAGTTCCACCTTCGCCGGATCGAGGAGGCGCGCCCCTTCCAGCAACAAGGTGGATAGCGCCTTGCCTACGGGCATGAGCAACAGCGGCAGCACCAATATCTGTTGGCGCGCGCGCGATGAATCCTGGGCAGGATTATCCGTGGTTCCATCGGGGCGCTGTTTGGACGCGCGCTGCTTTCCCCACGCGTCAATTTCTGAGCGGAAGGCGTAGACGCTGCCGAGCTGATTGTGGAAATGGCGATGAACGGGCAGCGCCTCGCGCTTTTCCCAGAGCTGAACAGTGCGTACTTCGCGCTTGAGATAGCTGGCGATTTCTTTCCAGGAATCCAGACGATCCTGATCGCCGCTCAGACGCGACAAAGCCGGGGCGGACAATTCGCTCCAGACCTTCACCTTCACCATCTCATCCCCCGAGACCGAAACAGCGGAGTCGTTTCGTGCTGCGAAAATAGACTTGGGTGAATCCGGCGGCAAGGTCCGGTGATGTATGAGCGCTACCCGCCAATCCAAGTCTATGAATGTGCGTGGCAATTATGGCACAAATTGTGGCTTTCGTACTATTTCGCTTGAGGCACCTATCTCCATCTGGTCTTTTCGACCGCAGATTCGCCGGACGTTTACTTGCGGCGCAAAAAGTGTCGGCCGCAAAGTGATGCTGACGAAGGGGAAAGTTGCATGAGGCTTATGGGGTTGCGGGCGTGTCTTCGCGGAACCGCGTGTGCGGTGTTGTTCGCGGGAACCGCTGCCCTCTGGGCCGGATTGGCAACGGGCGAGGAACTCGAAAAGCCCGAGCCGCCACCGCCGCCGGCACGGGGCGCTCCCGCCGGACCGCAACTCAGCTTTCAGATGCATCCCATCCACGCCGACGTCACCAACTCGGAAGCCGAGCGCATCAACGCCGATTCCGATGTCGACAATTGGCGGCTGCATGGCCGGACTTATGACAATCAGCGTTTCTCGCCGCTGACCCAGATCAACAAATCCAACGTCACCCAGTTGAAGCCGGTCGCGCTGATCCAGACCGGCGTTGCGAACTCGCTGGAGATGACCGCCATCGTCATCAACGGCATCATGTATATCGAGACGGCCGGCAATATCGTGCAGGCCTATGATGCGGTCACGGGCGAGGAGCTGTGGTCCTACAATCCGGTGCTGGAATATAGCGACCTGTGCTGCGGACCGCAGGCGCGCGGCGTTGCGGTGGCGAACGGCAAGGTATTCATCAGCCAGGTGGACGGTCATGTCGTGGCGCTGGACGCCAAGACCGGCAAGCAGTTGTGGAAGACCGTCAACGCGGAATTGCTGCCGCAGCCGACCCACTGGTACTCCTTCACCGGCGCACCGCAGGTCTATAACGGCCTCGTCATGGTCGGTAATGGCGGCGCCGAATGGCCGACGCGCGGCTTTTATGCAGCGCTGGACGAGAATACCGGCAAGCTGGTTTGGCGCTTCTGGGACACGGCGGGGCCGGACGATCCGAACTGCAAGGGAGCATGGGAAGGCGACAGCTGGAAGATCGGCGGCGGCTCCATCTGGGATGCAGCTGCAATCGATCCGAAGCGTGACATTGCGGTGGTCGCGGTCGGCAATCCCAATCCCGACCTTTATGGCGAGAACCGCAAGGGCAATAATCTCTATACCGCTTCCATCGTCGCGCTGAACGCCAAGACGGGCAAGGTCGCCTGGTACTATCAGCAGATACCGCACGATGTATGGGACCTGGACTCCGCCGCGCCGGTGATGCTGTTCGATACCGTTGATGCCAAAGGCAAACCTGTCGCCGCAGCCGCCCAGGCCCAGAAGGACGGCTTTCTCTATATCGTCAATCGCGACAACGGGAAGCTGATCCGCAAGAGCGAAGCCTTTGTTCTGCAGAACAAGGAAAGCTTCATGGTCCCGCCGGATGGTACGGCGCGGGTCTATTATCCGGGCAACCATGGCGGCGCCATGTGGCAGCCGCCGGCCTATTCGCCCGTCACCCATAATTTCTACACCATGGGCATCAACCAGCCCGCGGTTTACAAGACCCTGGCGAGCAAGCCCTGGGTTCCCGGCTCGCCGCCCGTGGGACAGCAATTCGGTAACGCGCCGGTATCGGCCGCGGGCCGTGCCGCGCTGCAAAAAGACATGGTG
>JAFIHO010000010.1 GCA_017849395.1 Hyphomicrobiales bacterium | reverse complement strand
ACAGAATGCGCAGGGTATTTCGAGGGGATCAGGCGACGGCCAGACGCGCGGCGATTTCTTCCAGCTTTCCGGCGGCGTTTTCCAGCATTTCGGCGGCGGCATTTTCGGCCTGTTCCGCGCGACGGTCGGGAATTTCCTGTTCCGCGGCCGGGTCGGCGGCCGTTTCGGTTTTGGCGCCCAGGCGCGCCTTCACGTCATAATGTTCGTCGGCCAGCAGAAGGGCCGCCATCAACATCAGCTTGGTGTCGCCCGCGTTCAGCCCGACCATGCCCAGCGCCTCGCGCGCCTTGGCGTCGACATGGGCGGCGAGCTGCTTCAGATGTTCTTCCTCGCCCTCGTCGCAGCCGAGCGTGTAGGCGCGGCCGTTCACCATCACATTGACCAAAGGCATAGGCGCGCTCCTTACTGTCTGGCGCTCAGCGCGGCGCGGAACTCGCCGATGGCGCCGTCCAGCCGTTCCTCGACCTCGCTGGCGATGCCGGTCAGGGCCGACATTTCGTCCTCAAGCACGGCGATACGGGCCAGAAGCTGGTCCCGCTCCCGCTCCAGTTCCGCCACCCGGGCGGTGTTCGCATCGTCAATTCCGGCGGTCGCCGCCGGTGCGGGTACGTTCTCAAGGCGTTCCAGGGCCGCCCTGAAGCGTTCCGCCGCCATTTCCAGCCGGCTCATCGGAACCTCTTTGGTTGGACTCTCGGGCGACCTTAGGCCCGGGCGGGAAAAGGGGTCAACCAACCGGCCTGTGCATAACTGTCCGCCACGCAACCGGCCGGGGCGCGGCGAAAGACTGGCTTGACGGGGGCCGCGGGGGATCGTTAAGGGCTTGCCTCCATTCCGGGATCGCACTCATGCCCGACCGCTTTGCCCCGCCCGAACAGGGCGAAATCCGCCGCCTCGCCAACGCGATCCGGTTCCTCACCATGGATGCGGTGGAGAACGCCAAATCCGGCCATCCCGGCTTGCCCATGGGCATGGCCGATGCGGCCACGGTCCTGTTCCGCCATTTCCTGAAATTCGACGCCGCCAATCCGGGCTGGGCCGACCGCGACCGCTTCGTGCTGTCGGGCGGGCATGGCTCGATGCTGCTTTATTCCCTGCTGTGGCTGACGGGCTATCCCGAGATCACGCTGGACGACCTCAAGAGCTTCCGCAAGATCGGCAGCCCCTGCGCCGGTCATCCCGAGCATGGCGACCTGCCCGGCATTGAGACCACCACCGGACCCCTGGGCCAGGGCATCGCCAATGCCGTAGGCATGGCGCTGGCCGAGCGCATCCTGAATGCGCGCTTCGGCGACGAACTGGTGGATCACAAGACCTATGTGATCGCCAGCGACGGCGACCTGATGGAAGGCATCAGTCACGAAGCCATCAGCCTGGCCGGTCATCTGAAGCTGAAGAACCTGATCGTGTTGTGGGACCACAACAATATCACCATCGACGGTTCGACCTCGCTGTCCGACTCCACCAACATGGACGAGCGTTTCAAGGCGGCGGGCTGGACCACCGACAGCTGCGACGGCCATGACGCGGCGGATGTGTTCCGCGCCCTGAGCAAGGCGCAGGAAGCGGACGGTCCGGTGATGATCGCCTGCCGCACCATCATCGGATTCGGTTTCCCCAATCGCCAGGGCACCCAGAAGGCGCATAGCGATGCGCCGGGGGCTGAGGAAATCGCGGGCGCGCGCAAATTGCTGGGCTGGGATTATCCCGCCTTCGTGGTGCCGGACGATCTGCTGAACCAGTGGCGCGCCATCGGCCAGAATGGCGCCGCGGCCTGCCGCGACTGGACCGCGCGCAAGAATGCCAGCGGCAAGGCGAAGGAATTCGACGACACCATCAATGATGTGCTGCCCGCCACGCTGGCGCCGGCGCTGGTGACGCTGAAGGAAAAGATGCTGGCGGAAAAGCCCGCCGGCACGCGCAAATATTCCGAGATGGCGCTAAACGTCATCAATGCGGAACTGGCCAACACCATTGGCGGCTCGGCGGACCTGACGCCGTCCAACAATACCCGCAGCAAGGGCCTGACAGAGATCAAGCCGGGCGATTTTTCGGGCCGCTATGTTCATTACGGCATCCGCGAGCATGGCATGGCGGCGGCGATGAACGGCATGGCGCTGCATGGCGGGGTTATCCCCTATGGCGGCACCTTCATGGTGTTCTCCGACTATTGCCGTCCGTCGATCCGCCTTGCGGCGCTGATGGGCATTCGCGTCGTGTTCGTGATGACGCACGACTCCATCGGCGTGGGCGAAGACGGCCCCACCCATCAGCCCATCGAACAACTGGCCAGCCTGCGCGCCATTCCCACGCTGTTGACCATGCGGCCCGCCGATGGCGTGGAGACCGCCGAATGCTGGCAGATCGCGCTGGAAAATTCGCGCCGTCCCAGCCTGCTGGCCTTCTCGCGCCAGGATGCTCCGCCCGTGCGCGGCGCGCATACGGCGGAGAATCTGTCGGCTAAGGGCGGTTATGAACTGGTGGGCGACAAGGACGCCAAGGTCACCTTCCTGGCCACCGGCACCGAAGTGAGCCTTGCGGTGAAGGCGCGCGAATTGCTGGCGGCGCAGGGCATCAAGGCCCGCATCGTGTCGATGCCCTGCTGGGCGCTGTTCGAGGAACAGCCGGAAAGCTATCGCAAGCAGGTGCTGGGCCCAGGCACGGTTAAGATCGCCATCGAGGCGGGCACGCAGCTTGGCTGGGACCGCTATATCGGCGCGGACGGCGCCTTTGTGGGCATGCACTCTTTCGGCGCGAGCGGGCCTTATAAGGACGTTTACCAGCATTTCGGAATCACCGCCGAAGCGGCGGCGGATGCGGCTAGAAGGCTGCTTAAAAATTAGGAAGCTGGGTGGCCGGCTCGCGCTTCGCTGCGCGCGCTGGCCGGCCATGACAAAGGAGATTAGGAATGGCTTTGCGCGTTGCAATCAATGGTTTCGGCCGTATCGGCCGGCTGGTGCTGCGGGCGATCGTGGAGAGCGGACGGCGCGACATCGAGGTCGTGGCCGTCAATGATCTTGGCCCCATCGAGACCAACGCCCATCTGCTGCGCTATGACAGCGTGCATGGCCGTTTCCCCGCCACCGTGACGGTGGATGGCGAGTACATGATCGCCGCCGGCCACAAGATCAAGGTAACCGCGATCAAGAACCCCGCCGAGCTGCCCCACAAGGAGCTGGACATCGACATCGCGATGGAATGCACCGGCATCTTCACGTCGAAGGAAAAGGCCTCCGCGCATCTCACCGCCGGGGCCAAGCGCGTGCTGGTCAGCGCGCCGTGCGACAGCGCCGACATCACCGTCGTCTATGGCGTCAATCACGACAAGCTGACCAAGGATCACCTGGTCGTGTCCAACGCCTCCTGCACCACCAACTGCCTGGTTCCTGTGGCCAAGGCGCTGAACGACGCGGTCGGCATCGAACGCGGCATGATGACCACCATCCACAGCTACACCAACGACCAGCCCTCGCTGGACCAGATGCACAAGGATCTGTACCGCGCCCGCGCTGCCGCGCTGTCGATGATCCCCACCTCCACCGGCGCTGCCAAGGCTGTTGGACTTGTTCTTCCTGAATTGAAAGGCAAGCTGGACGGCGTGTCGGTGCGCGTGCCGACGCCGAACGTGTCGCTGGTGGACCTGAAATTCGTCGCCAAGCGCGCCACCACCGTCGAGGAAATCAACAATGCGGTGAAGGCCGCCGCGGCCGGTCCGATGAAGGGCATCCTGGACATCGTGACCGAGAAGCTGGTCTCCACCGACTTCAACCACAGCCCGGCCTCGTCCTCCTTCGCGCTGGACCAGACCAAGGTGATGGACGGCAATTTCGTGTCGGTGATGAGCTGGTACGACAATGAATGGGGCTTCTCCAACCGCATGGCGGACACCGCCGTGGCGCTGGGCAAGCTGATCTGACTCTCCGGTTGTCATTCCCGCCCAGGCGGGAATCCAGCTTGAGGGATGACGAGAAGAGAGAATGAAATGGCATTCAGGACTCTTGACGACTTGTCGGTGAAATCGAAGCGCGTCCTTGTCCGCGCCGACCTGAATGTGCCGATGGCCGATGGCGTGGTGACAGACACCACGCGCATCGAGCGCCAGGCTCCCACCATCAAGGAACTGGCGGAAAAGGGCGCGCGGGTCATCATTCTCAGCCATTTCGACCGGCCCAAGGGCAAGGTCGTGCCCTCCATGTCGCTGAAGCCGCTGGTGCAGGCGCTGGAGAATGCACTGGATCGCCCGGTCTTCTTCGCCGGGGACTGCATCGGCCCCGCCGCCGAAGCCGCCGTGGCGAAACTGAAGGATGGCGGCATCCTGCTGCTGGAAAATACCCGCTTCCATGCAGGCGAGGAGAAGAACGACCCACAGATGGCGAAACAGCTCGCCGCGCTGGGCGATCTGTATGTGAATGACGCCTTCTCCGCCGCGCATCGCGCCCATGCCTCGACCGAAGGCGTGGCGCATCTGCTGCCGAACGCGGCGGGCCGTTCCATGCAGGCGGAACTGACCCATCTGGACAAGGCACTGGGCAATCCCTCGCGGCCGCTGCTGGCGGTGGTGGGCGGCGCGAAGGTTTCCACCAAGATCGACCTGCTGCAGAATCTTGTCGGCAAGGTCGAGACGCTGGTGATCGGCGGCGCGATGGCGAACACTTTCCTGGCCGCCGAGGGCGTTAAGATCGGCAAGTCGCTGCACGAACCCGATCATCTGGAAACCGCGCGCAAGGTGATCCACCAGGCCAATGAGAGCGGCGCGGTGATCCTGCTGCCGACCGATGTGGTGGTGGCGAAGGAATTCAAGGCGAACGCATCCCACCGTACCATCGGCATCGCCGACATCGCGCCGGACGAGATGGTGCTGGATGTCGGCCCGCAGACCATCAAGGCGTTCGAGAACCGCCTGGTTGCGACAAAAACGCTGGTCTGGAACGGCCCATTCGGCGCGTTCGAGACAAAGCCTTTCGATGCGGGTACGGTCGCGGCCGCGAAGGCCGTGGCCGTGGCCACCCGGGCGGGGAACCTGCTGTCGGTGGCGGGCGGCGGCGACACGGTGGCGGCGCTGGCCCATGCCGGTGTCGAAGCGGATTTCACCTATGTCTCCACCGCGGGCGGCGCTTTCCTGGAATGGCTGGAAGGCAAGGAACTGCCCGGCGTGGCGGCATTGATGACCAAATGAGGGAAAGATGAATCTCGAAGAACTGAACAAGATCGCGAACAAGATGGTGGCCAAGGGCAAGGGCATCCTGGCCGCCGACGAATCCACTTCCACCATCAAGAAGCGGTTCGACGCGATCGGCGTGCCGAACACCGAGGACAATCGCCGCGACTATCGCGAGATGCTGTTCCGCACCACCGCGACGATGAAGGACCACATCTCGGGCGTGATCCTGTTCGACGAGACCATCCGCCAGAAGGCCAAGGACGGCACGCCGCTGGTCAAGCTGATCGAGGATGCCGGTTCGGTTCCGGGCATCAAGGTCGATGCGGGCGCCAAGCCGCTGGCCGGCAGCCCCGGCGAGACCGTGACCGAAGGCCTGGACGGGTTGCGCGAGCGTTTCGCGGAATATCACAAGCTGGGCGCACGCTTTGCCAAGTGGCGCGCCGTGATCGATATCGGCAAGGACATTCCCAGCTACAACTGCATCAATGCCAATGCCCAGGCGCTGGCGCGCTATGCCGCGCTGGCCCAGGAAGCGGGCATCGTGCCGATCGTGGAGCCGGAAGTGCTGATGGACGGCGACCATGACATCGCGCGTTGCGAGCAGGTGACGACCTGGGTGCTGAAGGAAGTGTTCCAGCAGCTTTTCTATGCCCGCGTGCCGCTGGAAGGCATCGTGCTGAAGCCCAACATGATCGTGCCGGGCAAGAAGTGCCCGAAGCAGAACAGCGTGGACGAAGTGGCCCGCGCCACCGTGATGGTGGTGAAGGATTGCGTGCCGGGCGCGGTGCCGGGCATCGCCTTCCTGTCGGGCGGCCAGTCGGACGAGGAAGCCACCGCGCATCTGTCGGCGATGAACGCGCTGGGCGGGTTGCCCTGGCCGCTGACCTTCTCCTATGGCCGCGCATTGCAGGCCGCGCCGCAGAAGGCGTGGAGCGGCAAGGCGGAAAATCTGGCGGCGGGCCAGAAGGCGTTCGCGCACCGCGCGCTGATGAACAGCCTGGCGTCGATCGGCAAGTGGACCAAGGCAGACGAAAAGAAGGCGGCTTAGTTATTACCCCCTCCGGTTT
>JAFIHO010000124.1 GCA_017849395.1 Hyphomicrobiales bacterium | reverse complement strand
TTCGGCTTCCGCCGAATAATGCGGGGATGCGGGAAGTTTGAGGCGGTATTTCTCCGGCAGGGTTTTGACGCCCGCGAGACGGTTCGCGGTTTCGCTGTCGGTTTCCCCGTCAAGGCCGGACTGGATGGGTTTCCAATAGGCCGCACCCAGCGCATCGGCGAGCGCGGCGGCGAATACGGTCTTGCCGATGCCGGTGTCCGTGCCGGTGACGACGAAGCGCGGGCTCATGCAGCGAGCGCCATTTCGGCAGCGAGGTCGGCGAACAGCGCGTCCAGAATCTCCGGCGTGGCGTGGCGCGTGATGGCGATGCGCAACCTTGCGGTGCCTTCCGGCACAGTGGGCGGACGGATGGCGCGGATGTCGTAACCGCGCGCCTGCATCGCAGAGGCCAGCGCCACGGCGCGTGTGTCGGGGCCGACGATCACCGGCAGGATTTGCGATCCGCTGGGTTCGATGCCCAGCCGATCCTTTATCAGCGAACCCGCATGACGCACCAGCGCCGCCAGCTCGGCGCGCTCCTGATCGGCATGTGCCGCATAAGCGAGAGCTGCGCGCACCACGGATGCCATCAGGGGCGACGGCGCGGTGGAATAGATGAAGGCGCGGCCGCGATTGACCATGAAGTCGCGCATCACGCGCGGCAGGCAGATGAGCGCGCCCGAAGCGCCCAACCCCTTGCCGCAAGTGTGCAGGGTGATGATGTTGGGCGCGCCTTCATATTGCGCGGCGAGGCCCCTGCCCTGTTCGCCATAGACCCCGGTGGCATGCGCCTCGTCCAGCAGCAGCATCGCATCATGGCGCGCCGCCAGCGCGACAAGATCGGCCAGCGGAGCGCGGTCGCCATCCATGCTGTAAAGCGTCTCCGCCGCGATCCAGACGCGGCCGGTTCCGCCGCCCGCGCGCCAGCGCTTGATCGCGTCTTCGATGGCGGTGACATCGTTATGCGGCGTTTCCACCGCCGCGATGCGCGCAGGGGCCAGACCGTCCCGCAGGCTGGCATGGATCAGCGCATCGTAAACGATCAGGTCCTCGCGGCGCGGCAGGGTCGCGACCAGCGCCGCATTGGCGGCGAAGCCGGTGGGAAAATACATCGCGGTTTCCGCGCCGAAGAAGGCCGCCGCTTCTTCTTCCAGCGCCTCATGCTCGGGATGATTGCCGCGCAGCAGGCGCGAGCCGCCCGCGCCCAGCGGCACGCCGCGCGCCAACGCATCCGCCGCCGCATCGCGCAGGGTCTGCGATTCCGCCAGCGCCAGATAATCGTTGGAGGTGAAATCCAGTCCGGTGCGCGGCGCCAGGGCACGCAACCGCCCGCGCGCATCCAGCGCGTCCAGCACATCCCGGTGAGGGTTCGCCGTCATCGGGGCGCATATTCCACACGCCCCGGCAAAGGGCAACCACGGCTCAGAGCAGCGACGGGCCGACCAGTCCCAGCAGCTCATGTTCCTTGCCGGCGCTGAAGCGGAATTCCGCCTGTTCGCCGGGATGGGAGTGATAATTGCCGATGACCATCGGCAGCCGGGTCAGCTTCTTTTTCATGTGATTGCCGATGATCCACCACCAGGCCGCATCGCCGGCCACGCGCATGGGCGAACCGTCATTGAAGCGCCAGGGATAGCGCGGCGCGCCCATATGCAGATCCATGCGCCACATCACCGCCGGACCCAGCGTGCCGCGGTCGCCCTTGCCGCTGCCAAGCCGCGTCCTTGTGCCGAGCGGCGGCGGCCAGGACGGGACATAGGGCAGTTGCTCTGCCGGATAGCAGGGCTGGACGTTATCGGTTTCGGCCTGGGAATAGCAGATGCTCCAGTCGCCACCCACGGCGGCGGCCTGGTTCTGCCACAGCGCGGCTTCGAGCTTTTCGACAGCGTCGGGCGCGAGCCGGTCGTCCAGGTTGAGATTCATCGCCAGCGGCGTTTCCACCTGCGACAGGGCCGCGTTCCAGGCCTGATAGATCGGGACGCCCGCGCTGAGGCAGATGGCCTGTCCATCGAACCAGTGCGGCGGCCGGGCGCCGCCATCGAACACATAGATCGGAGTAACCGGCACGCTCTGGCGCGCCAGGTTTTCGACATGGCCCTTCAGCAGCGCGTCGCGATCCGGATCGCCATGCCACACCGCGCAAATCACCGAGGTGCGCGGCAGACGGCGCAGGCCGGGGCGGCAATAGACATCGTCATGTTCCAGCCGCCCGGCGAATTGATAGCCCTTGGCGGCCATCAGATCGCGCAACCTGCTGTCGCCATAATTATTCTCGACCGTGAAGACGGAAATGTCGAAACGCTCCAGATCCAGTTCGCCAAGAATGGCGGCTTCGGCGCCCTCCACATCTATGGAGCAGTAATCGACATGGAACAGGCCGTGTTCGGCCAGCACATTGGAGAGTTTGCGCACCGGCACTTTGAGACTGCGGCGATCCGTGGCGAATCTGTTCAACCGCTCCGCATGGCGGGCGTCGAAACTGGCCGTGAGGCCGCTGAGCATGGTTTCATCCTGCCCGGCGTCGCATTCGACAAAATCGGCCTCGCCCTCGAAATCGGAGACGCAGAATTGCAGGCAGCGCGCCTTGCGCGATGCGGCCAGCTTGCGGAAGGCGGCGGGCTGGGGCTCGATGCACAGGCCGGTCCAGCCCATGAAGCGTTCGAAGAACAGGCTGTTGCTGAACTTCTCGCCGTCATAGGCGCCGACATCGACAAACACGCCATCGCGCTTGCCGCGAAAGTAATTTTCCAGGAGGAAACGGTCCTGGCCGACCTGGGAAAAGAACTTCATGCGGCGTGACATATCACGCCGCCCGTATCCGGAACTATCGCGTCCGTATGTTAACTATAACGCGTCCTCGCCCGTCTCGCCGGTGCGCACCCGCAGCGCCGCTTCCAGGTCCATGACGAAGATCTTGCCGTCGCCGATCTTGCCGGTCTTGGCGGCGCGGCTGATGGTGGCGATGGCGTCGTCCACCCGCTCGTCCGGCACCGCGACCTCGACCTTCAGCTTGGGCATGAAGGAGATGGTGTATTCCGCGCCGCGATAGATTTCGGTATGGCCGCGCTGGCGGCCATAGCCGCGTACTTCGGTGACGGTCATGCCCGCGATGCCGATGGCGGTCAGCGCTTCGCGCACCAGGTCCAGGCGGTGGGGCTGAATGATCGCGACGACAAGTTTCATGACAAACCTCTTCCTGGAACC
>JAFIHO010000123.1 GCA_017849395.1 Hyphomicrobiales bacterium | reverse complement strand
CATTGTCGGTGACCGGAGCGAACGGATGCAGCGCCACGAGCATACCCGCCAGAGACAGCATCGTGCTCACTGCGATGGCGATGCCGAACAGGCCCGCCAGCAGATAGGTGACCACGATACCGGCGCAGATCACGAGCGCAGGCATTGCCGTGGACTCCATGGACACCGCCAGGCCCTGGATCACATTGGTGCCATGACCCGTGACCGAGGATTTGGCGATCTCCCGCACCGGACGGAAGTTGGTGCCGGTATAATATTCGGTGATCCAGATCAGCGCTCCGGTCACCGCAAGGCCTACCACGCCGCACCAGAAGAGCGTCATGCCGGTATAGCTGACGCCGCCGCTGGACAGTTCGGTGTCCATGCCGATCAGCGTGTTGGTCAGCGGCCACAGCCCGATCAACGACAGAACCACCGTGGCGATCACGCCCTTGTAGAGCGCGCCCATTATGGAATTGCCGCTGCCCAGCCGCACGAAAAACGTACCGATGATCGAGGTGATGATGCTCATGCCGGATATGGCCAGCGGATAGAGCATCATGGTTCCCTTGAGGTCGCCCGCGAAATAGAGTGAGGCAAGCACCATGGTCGCCACGGTCGTCACCGCAAAGGTTTCGAACAGGTCGGCTGCCATACCGGCACAGTCGCCGACGTTGTCGCCCACATTGTCGGCGATGGTCGCCGGGTTGCGCGGATCGTCCTCCGGAATGCCGGCTTCCACCTTGCCGACGAGGGCGCCGCCGACGTCGGCGCCCTTGGTGAAGATGCCGCCGCCGAGGCGCGCGAAGATCGAGATCAGCGATGCGCCGAAGCCCAGCCCAACCAGCGATTCGACGATGTCGCGGCTCTGCCCCGGATCATCCAGCGAGAGGCCCAGCGGTCCGCGCAGAACCCAGTAATAGCCCGCGACCGCCAGCAGGCCGAGGCCTACCACCAGCATCCCGGTCACCGCGCCAGCGCGGAACGCCGTAGACAGTCCGGTGGCAAGGCCGCCGCGCGCCGCTTCCGCCGTGCGGACGTTTGCGCGCACCGACACATACATGCCGATATAACCGGCCGCACCCGAGAGCGTCGCGCCGATCAGGAAGCCCAGGCCGACCTGCCAGCTCAGGAACACGCAGGCGAGCACGAAGATCACCGCGCCGACGATGGCAATGGTCGTGTACTGACGATTTAGATAGGCCCGCGCGCCTTCCTGGATGGCCGCTGCGATTTCCTGCATCCGTGCGCTGCCTGCGGGAAGCGCCAGCACCGAGCGAATGGTATACAAGCCGTAGAGCAGCGCCAGCACGCCGCAAAGCAGAACGATCTCCAACCCCATGTTTCCGAATCCCTCTTGAATGTTTTTCTGATGCGGGTCGGCGGGGCGGATCCGAGAAGCAAAGGGATCCGGCAGCGCCGATCCCCATGGCCGGCTGCCGGAACCTCTATGGGCCGGCAGGCCGCTTCAAGGGCAGCGCAAGACTGCCAAAAGCCGTTCTGGCAGGCAATCGGATTTATCGGGTTGCGGAGTTAGAAGCGAGAGCGTCGGGCAATGCCCTACTTTACCGATGCCGGAACAGCCCGGTTATGCGTCGCAGGGGGATTTTTTGGCGTGCTCCCCGTCCTTGGCGGAATGGGGAATCGCTTCCTTGGGCGGGGTGTGCAGGTCGGGCGTCTGACGGGGATGCAGTTCGGATATCTGGATGCTGCACACCAGCACCGACTTTACCTTATTGCCCATGATGCGCTTCGCGTCGGCGGTGAGCCTGGCCTGGACGGCGGGCACATCTACATGGCTGGGTTCCTGCGGATGGGAGACCGGCGCGCTATTGACGTTGCGCACGAAAGCGTCCTGCAGGAAGGCCACTTTCTCGCGCACCGCGATTGCGGCGGACTGGTTGGCCGCCACTGTGATGGTGGAGATGTAGGCATAGCCCGCGAGACGTCCTTCGGCATCGGTCATGGGCGCCATCAGGAAGGGCATTTCGACATTGTTTCCGGGGGCGCCCTTCTTGCCTTCGCCTTCCTTGCCGCCTTCGGCCTTGGCATGACCGCCGCCGCCATGTTCCGCCGCGCGTGCGGGCGAAACGGCGAGCAATGCCGCGAGGAATATGGACCGTATGCGCATGGAACACAGGGTCGCAAATCTGCGATAAGGAACTGTTAAAAATGCCGGTAGCCGGTGCGCGGCAACGCCGCTTCGCGGCCTGCGATCAGCAGTTTGACGCCCTCACCCGCCGTCACGGTTCCGATGCGGGTGAAAGGACCGGACAGGCCGGGCCTGCCGGTGAAGGCGGTTTGATAATCGTCACCCGAAGTTGCCGCGCGCGGGATCGCGCTGTCGCCCCACCAGGCGCGCAGGGAGGGCGGCAAGGGGATCGCTTCGCCCTCTACCGTTATCGCGACGCCAGATGCGCTGGCGATTTGGCCCAGGTCCGCAACCAGTCCATCGGACACATCCACGGCGGCGCTGGCGATGGCGCGCAGATCGCGCGCGAAGGACACAGGCGGTTCGGGCACGCGATAGCGCGCGACCAGCGCATCGCGTTCGGCTTCCGGCAGCACGTGTTTCTCCCGCTTGAAGATCGCGAGGCCGCCCGCGCTGGCGCCGATCAGGCCGGTGACATAGACGGCATCGCCGGGCCGCGCGCCGCTGCGCCGGATCATTCCGCCCGAAGGCACATGGCCGAAAGCAGTGACGGATATGGTGAGTGGGCCTTCGGTGCGACCGGTGTCGCCGCCCAGCAGCGCGATGCCGAACAGGGCCTGATCCTCGGCAAGTCCGCCGGAAAAGGCTTCCAGCCAGCCCGATGCGATCGAGGGCGGCAGCATCAGGCTGAGCAGGTAGTGCGACGGCACCGCCCCCTTGGCCGTCAGGTCGGAGAGGTTCACCCGCAGCGCCTTCTTCGCCACCGTGTCCGGCGGGTCGAAGGCGAAGAAATCCACGCCCTCCATGATGGTGTCGGTGGTGACGACCAGGTCATGTCCGGGGCGCGGCGGGATAACAGCCGCATCATCGGTCAGGCCGAACGCGCCTTCGCCCGCGAGCGGTGCGAAATAGCGGGCGATCAGGTCGAACTCATTCATGCCGGGAGCCTAGTCGATCCACCCCATACAAGCACTGGGGAGGATAGGCGGACGCGGCGCGATCCCTGGGGGCGCCGAATTGAACCAACAGAAACAGGTACCCCCTCCCCCCTTTCGACCATGCCGCATTGTCACTCCTGTGTTCGCGAGAAGTGTAATGCCGGGGAGACCGAAAGGAATGCAGGCGGATAAGTTGTAATGTTTCTCCGCGAAATGGCGGAGGAACGGGGCCGGGTTTGAACCGGCTTCCGGACTGTCGCCGGGTGCCCTGGATGGCCCACGTAAAGTGGGCCATGACATTGGGGGCGACCGGGTGTGCGCTTTATAGATCCAGTTCGCCTGCTGGTGTCGGCAGGCCGAATTCGGCGGCGCGTTTGCGTCTGGCGATGGTGTCCAGTGCCGCGTTGACGAAGCCCGGCTCGTCGCCGCCCAAGAAGGCGCCCGCCACGGCGACATATTCGTCGATCACGACCTTCGCGGGCACCTCGCGCCGGGCCACCAGTTCATACACGGCGGCGCGCAGGATGGCGCGCAGGATGGAATCCACCCGCGCCAGCGACCAGTTGGCCGACAGGGCGGCCGCGATTGTGCGGTCGATCTCCACCTGATGATCGGGCACGCCTTCCACGATCACAGTGAAGAAAGCTTCGTCGGGAGCCGCGCCATGCGCTTCGGCCAGATCGGCGAAACGGTGCTCGACAAATTCCTGCGCCACTTCCGACGCGCCGCCGCCCGTCAGCTCCATCTGGTACAGCGCCTGTACCGCCGCCAGGCGGGTTGCGCGCCGCGTTCCCTTCTCATTCATCGCAGATACCCCAGCCT
>JAFIHO010000122.1 GCA_017849395.1 Hyphomicrobiales bacterium | reverse complement strand
GGGGCGGTTCTCAGCCGTGGCACCGGTGGGCGTGGGGGGCCTGTTGGGGTTTCGGTGGCAGACGCTGGCGGGCGCGATCCGGCCGCTCTTGGTGGGCATCACGCTGGGCAATCTGGACCGGGAGATGCGTGAATTTCTGAGCCGCGCCGCGCCGAGCCTTATTCCCTTCTTCGCCTTCGCGCAGGGATCGACGCTGAACCTCGCCAATGTGTGGAAGGCGGGCCTGCTGGGCGTGGGCCTTGGCCTGTTCGTGGTGGCGGTGTCGGGCACGGTGATGTTCCTGGCCGACCGCGCCACGGGCGGTCGCGGCATCGCCGGGCTTGCCGCCGCATCGACCGCAGGCAATGCGGCGGTGGTGGCGGCGCTGGGCGCGGCGGCGAACCCGGTCTATGCGGCCGCGGCCGCGCCCGCCACCGTGTTGGTGGCGGCCAGTGTCGTCGTCACCGCGCTGACGGTGCCGGTACTGACGGCCTGGTGGGCGCGGCGGCTGGCGGCAGTCAACTAGGCTTCGTTGAAGAGGCCCTTTTTCGGCACGGGCGGGAATTTCACCTTCAGCGTGTCGCGCATATAGCGAACGCTGGCGGCGATATTGTCGTCCACGCTGCCGGTGCCGTCGCCGGGACGCGGCGCGTCGATGTCGAACACCGCCCAGCCCTTGAAGTGCTTGTCCCGCATGACCTTGAACACGCCGGGGAAATCCACCCCCTTGCCCTGCCCCACCGAGGCATAGACGCTCTTGGTGCGATGCTGGGCCTGGGTCGGGGTGGATTTGTTGAAGCGATATTGCGGGAATGTGTCCTTCAGATGGAATTCGGTGATGCGGGGGAAATACTCATTCACGATCTTCACCGTGTCCATGCCGCCCAGCACATTGTGGCCCGTATCCATGATGAGGAACACATACTTCGGATCGGTCAGTTCCATGATGCGGCGGAATTCATGCTCGCGCTCCATCGGGCCCCAGATATGCGGATGCAACGACAGGCGCACGCCGTATTTGAGGGTACGCCGCCCAATCTCATTGGCGACGTCGGCCAGGCGCTTCAACTGATCGTCGCTGGGACCTTCGGGCGGACGCGCGCCCATATTGTTCTTCCAGTGATCGATGCCCAGCGGCTGGAGGAAATCGCGCGCGCATTCCTCCATATCCGCGATCAGTTTGGCGCGACCTTCGCCGCCCAGCCAGGGATAGTCGGGCGCGCCGGCGCGAGCGGCGGGCGCAGGCCCGGGACGGCGCGGCAGGTCGCCGATGCAGGCGATGGCGACACCGATTTCGTCGCTGAGCTTCTTCAGCGCGCCGGGGTTGCCCAGATACTGCACCACCTGGCCGGAATAAGGCTCGAAGCCCTCCAGGCCATAATGCTTGCAGTCCATCAGCATGTTGCGCATGTCGGTGGACATCTTCATCGAGATCGCGCCCTGCGGGCCCGTATTCGGCCACACACCAAAGATCGAGCCGGTGGTGCCGAACTTGATGTCGGGGTTGACGGGATCGAGCGCCGCCAGCGCCGCCGAGGCCGCGCACACGCCTGCCGCCGCGGCGGTGGTCAAAAAGGGGCGTCTGTTCTGGATCATGGTCATAAGGTTTCTCCCGTTGTCCGGCGTCTGGGGCTCGGTGTTCCTTCACTCTGGAACCGTCATGGGCGGCACGCAAGTCCTTAGCCGGGGCGCCTTATCCCGCAGCGCAAAAAATATGCGCGGCTGCAGCGCGAAACAGCACTGCTGTTCGCCACGTCACCGGCGCATTCCGTTGCGTGAAACCGATGGCGACGGAAAACCCTGCGGATTGCTACGGTGCGGCCCGCCGTCCATACTCCTAGCAGTGGCCACATCAGGGAGAATAAGTTGGCTATTGCGAAAGTGATCGAAATCATCGCCGCGTCCCCCAAGGGAGTCGAGGACGCGATAGCAAAGGTGATCGCCAAGGCTTCCGAAACCATTTCCGGCATCGAAGGCGCGTGGGTCAAGGACACCAAGGTCGTAGTCAAGAAGAACAAGATCGTCGAATGGCGCGTTGTTCTTGCGGTCACCTTCATCGTTCAATAACGGAGGGGGCTGAACTTCAGGGCTTATAGTCCGCCCACAGCCATTCCAGCGCGCTCGGCAGTGTCTGGCCGACCGCTTTCGGATCGACGTGTTTGGCGCCCTTCGAGAAGACGTAGCGATACTCATAGCCCTTCGCCTTCAGCGCCGCCGCCATGCGGTTGTTGGCCATCGGCCAGTTGTGCCAGGTGGTTTCCGGGTCGTCATAGTGATTGTCCAGTTCGCCCACCTGCATCCACATCCTGATCGGCTTCTTCGGCGTATTAGGAATGAGGGTGGCGTGATATTCCCAGCCACCGCGCGGCGTCTTCGGATCGACCGGCGATGCCTGGTTCACATAGGTGCCGCTGTAACTCAGCACGCGGCGATACCGCTCCGGGTGGAACCAGGCCATGGTCCAGGCGCAGATCGCGCCGGACGATCCGCCCATCGCGGCGCGGCCTTCCGGGTCCCTGGTGAACTGCACTCCATATTCCTTCGTCACGCGCGGCAGCAATTCCTCTTCCACCCAGTTGGAATAGCGGTCGGAGATGGTGTCGTATTCCAGCCCGCGCTGCGATCCCTGCGCATCGCTGCCGCCGCTGTCGGGCAGGATGACGATCATGGCGGGCACGCGCTTGGCTGCGATCAGATTATCGAGCGCCGTGGCCATGCGTTTCCAATAGCTGTGCCCGTCCTGCACCACCATGAAGGGCGCTGCTGTGCCGGGCACATATTGTTTGGGGATATAGACCCACACATGCCGCTCATACGGCGCGGGCTTCGACAGAAGCTCGGCGGGCGCGGCGATGCGGTTGCCATAGGCGTCGCGCCGATCGGCCAGCTGGCCTTCGATGCGCACAATGCCGGGATAGATCTTGCTGTCCTGGGAGCGCATGACGAATTCCTTCACCTCGCCATGCGGGACGTTCGGATTCTCGGTCATCTCCGGGGCGTCGGCATAGTCGGGACCGATGAAGGAATCCGGATTGTCATTCTGCGCAGGGGCGGGCATGGCGAACATCGCCGCCGCCAGAACCGCAAGGGACGCGGCGCGCGCGATCCGTTTCATCCTCATCCTCCCAGAGCCGATTATTCGCGGTCCCAGGCCGTGACCGCGTTGCGGGCCGCACTCTAGCGATCCGCCGCAGACCGGCAACGGGCTTCAGCCCCGCCCAATAAAAGGGCATTGCGATGTTGCAGCGCGGCGAAGACCTGGAACGGCGCGCCTTCATCCTATCCGGCTGGTGACAGGCCGCCTTGGTCCATGTCATCGTCCGCACAAACTACGTCTTGCAGGGGAGACAATCATGAGAAAATCCATTGCGCTGGCGCTTTTGCTGGCGGCTGCGGCAGGGCCTTCGGCGCTGGCGCAGAACACCACGGGCAATCCGCATATCGTGTCGCCGGTGCCCACGCCCGGCCTGCATCCACCGGATGCGCCGACGCTGCCCTATAGCTTCAAGACCCGGCCTGCCGCGCCCAATGGCGAGCAGTTCGGCAATGTCTCCGACATCGCGCTGACCAAGGAAGGGCACCTGATCGTGCTCAACCGCAACCCGAACGTCATGATGATCGAATATGGTGCCGACGGGAAATTCATCCGCACCTTCAACCCGAACATCGCCATCAACACACACGGATTGCGCATCGACAAATACGGTAACATGTGGGTGATCGACAGCTTCCTGAATGTCGTTTGGAAGCTGAACAGCAAGGGCGAGCCGATCAAGGCGTTCGGCAAGCGCGGCGAAGTCGGCCCATGGGACGATACGAAATGGAACGGCATGTTCAACCAGCCGCTCGACATCTATTGGGACAAGGACGACAATTTCTACATCGTGCAGGGCCATGGCGGCACCTCGCCGCCGCCGGAATGCACCTATTGCGCGACCTATCGCACCGCCATGCCCAAGACACCGCAAGGTTCGGACCCGCGCGTGTTCAAGTTCGACAAGAACGGCAATTTCCTGAAAAGCCGCGCGCTGCCCCATGCCGATGGCACCTATCCCACCATTCACAGCGTGATCGTCACGCCCAAGGGCGAATTGTGGGTGACGGACCGGCAGCTCAACAAGATTCTGGTGTTCGATACCGAACTCAATCCGATCCGCGAAATCCAGGAGCCGAACCTGACCAGCGGGCTGTTCGTCGATGCCAAGGGCAATATCTGGATGTCGTCCGGCATGGACGGCATGATCATGTCGCTGGATGACAACGGCAAGATCACGGGCTGGATCGGCAAGATGGGCCGCAATCCACCGGAGAATTCCAACGATATCGGCGAGGCGCATTATCTGGTCGTGACGCCCGACCAGAAGACGATCTATATCGCCGACTCGATCAACGCGCGTATTCACCGGCTCGAGCATAATTAGGACAGACCGAGCCGCACCTCACATTTCGACGGGCTCAGGGTGAGGAGATCAACCAAACTCCTCATGCCGAACCTGTCGAAGCATGAGCGGCGCAACGTATCTGGTTCAATACGGGGATTGCCACATGTCTCAGGTGACACGCCGTTCCGTGGTGGCGGCTGCGGGCGCATTGGCGACCGCGCCCGCGCTTGCCCAGCGGGCTTTGGCCCAGCAGGCGGGCAAGGCGATGCTGGCGACACCACCCAGCGTCATCACCAATCCGCCGCGCCAATGGACACCGGGGGCGGAGCCGGACGTCTATCCCGATCCCGACATTATCGTGATCGATCCCGCCTTCCGGCGGCTGATCGTCAATCTGTCGGCGATCCACCGCATCGGCACCGGCTATAAATGGGCGGAAGGCCCCGCCTGGTCGGGACAGGGCCAGTATGTCGTGTTCAGCGACGTGCAGGACGATGTGCAGTATCGCTATCTGTGGGACGCCAAGATCATCGTTCCGTTCCGCAAGCCATCCTTCAACAGCAACGGCAACACATTCGATTTCGAGGGGCGGCAGATTTCCTGCCAGCATTATTTCCGCAGGCTGGTGCGCTGGGAGCATGACGGCTCCATGACGGTGCTGGCGGACGCGTTCGATGGCAAGGCGCTCAACTCGCCCAATGATGTGTGCGTGCACAAGGACGGCAGCGTGTGGTTCACCGATCCGGGTGCGGGCGGTTCGCTGTCGGAAGGGCATCCAGACGCGCCAGGCAATCCGGGCAACTCCGATGGGCTCTATGATCCGAGGCTGGGTATGTCAGGCGCAGGACTGGTGGGCAGCATGAAGCGGGAAT
>JAFIHO010000009.1 GCA_017849395.1 Hyphomicrobiales bacterium | reverse complement strand
CCGCGCGCATGCGCGCCGCCGCGCGAGTCGTTGACCGTGTCGGCCCATACTTCATACGCGCCCGCCGCCTTCAAAACCTCCACCGACTTGTCGATGAAGAACTGCATCGCCTTGAAGTCGTTGGGATGGCTGGTGGTGGTGATGCGCATCGCGGGAAGACCCCAGGCGTCCTTCAATTCCGGGTCCAGATCGACCATGTTGGTTTCGACCGGCAGCTGGGTGATGAAGTTGGACACATCCATGCGCCGGAAAGCCTGCTCGATGAGCGCCTTCTTGTAGCCCGCGCCCCAGCTGGGCGCATTATGCGGACCCTGCAAGCCATAGGCCATCGGCATGGTGAAGCCGCGCGCGGTCATGCGCCCGCCGCCATAATAGCCGCGACCCTTCACGTCGTTGGGCACATAATCCAGGATCGCCGCGCCTGTGACGCAGCCCTTGTATTCATTGAGCGGTTTCTCAAAGAGGCCGTGCGCACCGCCGCCATTGCCGGTCATCAGGTACTTTCCGACCACGCCGCTGGAATTGGCCAGCCCCTGCTTGAAGCGGTTGGATTTGGACAGCAACAGCAAGCGCGGCGTCTCGGTGCCGTTGGCGCACAGCACGACAACCTTGGCCTTCTGGAACACTTCGCGGTTGTTGTTCTTTTTGTCGAAATAGACCGCGCCCGTCACCTTGCCCGACGCATCGGTGGAAATCTCGCGCACATAGGAGAAGGCACGAATTTCGCAATTGCCGGTATTGACCGCCACCGGCAACAGGGTCACTGCCGAACTCGACCGCGCCTTGGTCTGGCAGCCGAAACCCGAGCACATGCCGCAATTGATGCATCCGCCGCGCCCTTGATAGGGCTCGGTAATGATGGCCGCGACATTGGGCACCACGGTCAGGCCCAGCTTCTTGGCCGCGACATTGAACAGCGCGCCCGAGCTTTTCATCGGCAGCGGCGGCACCGGGAAAGGCTTGGACATGGGCGCCATCAGCGGCGTGTCGATCCGCTGGCCGGAAATGCCGATCTCCCATTCCGCCTTGGTGTAAAAGGGTTCCAGTTCGTCATACTGCACCGGCCAGTCGGCAATGCCCGTGCCCGCCATGGTGCCGAAGCGGCTGGCCTCGTCGAATTCCCAGGGCAGGTGCCGCCAGCTCGACGCGCCATAGGTTACGGTGCCGCCGCCAACGACACAGCCATAGGAGTGATTGCCGCGCGTCGCCTTTTCGTTGGCGTTCCGGCGGAACGTGTTGGGCTGGTTCTTGACAGGATCACTCATCAGGTCGTCGTCGGGCGCCGGGAAACGGTTGCTGAGTTCGTCCTTGGTATAGTCCTGCTCGTGGCCGTAAGCGCCCCAGCCGCCCTGTTCCAGCACCACCACCGAGAAACCGGCCACCGCCAATTCCTTCGCCATCACCGCGCCGCCAGCGCCCGAACCGATGACCAGGAAATCGACTTCTTCAGAGGGATTATATTTTTTCATATGCGTTTCCTCCCCTCTTTCAGTCAGACGTCGTAGGCGCCGAACGGCGCCTTGAAGTTCAGGCTGTCGTCGAAGCCGATCATCTTCCAGCCCATCTTGCCGTAATTGCCGCCATGCTGGGGCGCGCTGAACATGCCCATGATGGTGTGCTCGCGCACGGCGCGGAAGAACGGCGTCGTCTCGATCGCGGTCAGAACCTTTATCTGCTGGTCCGAAGACAGCGCCGAGAAGGATGCGGCGGCGGGGAACATTTCCTTGGTCTTCGCCGCGAGCTCTCCGAAGCCCTTCGCATAAACCGGCTGCTTGTCCTGGGCGAACGTCACCAGCGCCAGGTCGATAAAATAGATCGCCTGCGCCTCACGCGCACCGGGCGTGTCGGTGGTGGGGAATATCTGCGCCGCCATGGCGTCGATCTCCCGCGCCTGGGCCGGGGTGAAATGCGCGAAGCCGCCACCCATCTGGGCATTGTCAGCGGCCATCACGCCTGTTGGCCAGTTGGCGGTCAACCAGGCGGCGGTGGCTGAACCGACCAGGAATTTGCGACGTGATGTATCCGTCTCGCTCATATCTGCCTCCGGGACTAGTGTTTGGGATATTTGGTGATACCGCGTGGCGCCACATTGACCGCGCCATACATGTTGCCATCGGGCGCGACGACCACGCCTTCGCCCGCCTGCTCGTCCGGGACGAAGCCTTTCAACTCGCCGGTCGTGACGCTGCCGATATAAACGCCCTTGCGGAACCCGGGATTGGTCTGCTCGGTGGAATCGGCGTCGATGGCGTAAATCGTGTCCCGTCCATCCGAATAGGCCCGCCGGTCGATATAGAAGCCGCTAGGACGGCCAAGCTGCTTCCACTGCGCGACAAAGCTGCCGTCTTCCTCGAAGATCTGGATGCGCGCATTGCCGCGGTCAGCGACGAACAGATGGCCGCGCTTGTCCAGCGCCAGGGCGTGCGGATTGTTGAACTGGCCCTCGCCCGCGCCCTTGGTGCCCCATTGCTTGAGGAACTTGCCATGGCGGTCGAACTTCATGATGCGGCCGACATTGGCTTCCGGAATGACCGGCGAGGGGCCATGTCCATCGGCCACGAAGATCGCGCCATTGCTGGCGACCACCACATCGGTCGGCGATTGAAAATGAGTCTCATCGGCGCCCGATACCCCGGCGACGCCGAGCCGCATCAGCACCTTGCCGTCCGGCGACAGCTTGATGACCTGGAAGCCCTTGGTGCCATCCTTGGACTTTGCACCGTCCGTCACCCAGACATTGCCGTCGCGGTCAACGAACAGCCCGTGCGGAAACACGAACAGCCCCGCACCAATGCTGCGGATGGGCTTGCCGGTCTTCAAATCCAGCAGATGGATGGGCGCCAAATCCGAGCCGTCGCAACTGTTGGCGCCGCAGCGGCCGATGGCCCAGATTTCGCCCTTGGGCCCACGTTCGATCCCGGCGCTCGAACCCCATTCCCCGCCGCCCACGGGACTTGCCCAGTTGGTCTGGGGCGGTCCGAAAGGCGCCGGGACATCACCGGCCCATGCGGCACCGGAGAGAACGGCCAACGCCGCAAGATTGAGCCAGAACTTCACCGAAACTATCCTCCCCAAACCCGCATATAATCGGGCGATTTTGGCGCAAAGCTAACATCAAAAGCCCGGAGCATCAAAGCTGCCGGCATCAATGGTTTCGTCCTGGCAAACAATCGATCACTGTGGCGCGAGGGTTTCCAGCGGTTTCCCCCGGCTCGTTATTTGGTTCGACAGGCAGCACCCCCGCGTATTAAATCCCTGCCGACAGGGGGAAGAACATTACATGCGCATGATGTTTGTTTGCGTTGCAGCAGGAATGTTGCTGTCAGCGCCGGTATGGGCCGCCACCCAGAATTTCGCAGCGGGACTGGACCCCGCTCCGTTCGACGCCGCCACCAAACCGAATGTTCAGGGAACCGGCAAGGTGACCGCCGCGCTTGAGGGGCGGACTCTTACCGTATCGGGTGAATATGCGGGACTTCCCTCCAATGCCACCGCGGCGCATGTGAATCTGGGGCTGGCGATGGGTGTGCTGGGCGACCCCATCGGGGATTTGAAAGTAACGGGCGGGCTCAGCGGCACGATTTCCGGCACGATCAATCTGACGGCAAAGCAACTCGCGGCACTGCGTGCGAAGGCGCTTTACGTCCGCCTCGACAGCGAAAAAGCCCCGGACGGCAATCTGCAGGGCTGGCTGGAACCGGCGACAAATTAGGAAGCGATCATGTCCCGAACTGCGAAATTCCTGGCCGGTACGGCCGCGATCCTCGTTCTTGGCGGGGTCTATGCCACAGCCCAGACGGCGGAAGGCATCGTTACCCAGGATCAGGTAACGGCAGGCCATACGGCCTATCTGGCCAGCTGCTCCGGTTGCCACCGGGCCAATCTGGTGGGCGGCGGTGACGCCCCCGCGCTGGGTGGTCCGGGTTTCATGTCCAGTTGGGGCAACCGGCCGGTTCGCGACCTCTATACTTTCATCGCGGCGTCGATGCCTGCAGGCGCACCCGGCAGCCTGAGCGAGAAGGCCTATACCGATATTGTGGCCTATCTGCTCGCGGCCAACGGCGCGAAAATTGGTGCGGCGCCCCTCACCAAGATCAATGGCACCAAGGTCGGCGTCGCCGCCACCGGCGAGATCGTTGCGGCCCTTACCGCGCCGCCAGGCGCCACCGCGCCATCCACCGAGGATCGCGCCATGGCGACGGCGCGCGCCGCCGGTCTGGTGCCGCCGCCGGCGGGCAAGGGCCATACCGTGCAAGGCACGGTGAAGAACTATGTCGATGTCACCGACGAGATGCTGCGCAATCCGCCGGACGGCGAATGGCTGATGTACCGGCGCAACTATCAGGGCTGGAGCTTCAGCCCGCTGAAGCAGATCGATGCGTCGAACGTAAAGTCGCTCCAGCTCAAATGGTCCTGGAACATGAACGAGGGCGGCGCCAACCAGGTGACGCCCATCGTGCAT
>JAFIHO010000121.1 GCA_017849395.1 Hyphomicrobiales bacterium | reverse complement strand
GCGCCCTCCTGCAGGAAGGGCCGCAACAACCCCGCCACATCCGGCAGCACCAGATCGGCAAAGCGCAGCTTGGTCTCGATCAGATCGCGATAGGCCAATGCCTCGCGGAATCCGTCGGTCAGCACCACATGCCCGTCCGCGATCCGCACCATGCCGCCGCGCCCCAGCAAGGCCAGCATCAAATCCAGCCCACGCTCCGTCAGGGCAAAACTCCGGCCCAGCGCCGCGCGCGAAGCGGGCAGGGCATCGATCACGCCCATCGCCAGCGCCTCCGCCAGCATGCGCGCGGTCAGCATTTCTTTCAGATACGGTTCCACGAGGCGGAAGGGTTTGCCGGGATCGGTCATCGCCGTGAGTATGCGGGCCGCACCTTCATCCTTCAATCGGTGACGGCATGACCATCCCCGTCATCGCCATCGCGGGCCCTCCGGGCAGCGGCAAGACGGCGCTGATCGACGCCCTGTCGCGCCTCACACCCACCGCCGCGCTGATGCTGGACGGGTTTGAAACACCGTCCGACCTGATGTCGCCCGCCGTCCTAGCGCAATGGCTGAAAGCGGGCGCGCATTTCGACCATTTCACCGTCCCCGGCCTCGCCGAATCGCTGGCCGCGCTGAAGGCGGGCCACCCCGTGCGCGAACCCGTGTCGGGCCGCGCCGTCGCGCCCGCGCCGCTCATCCTGTTCGAAATGCCCTTCGGCCGGGCTCATCCGCCCACCGCGCCGCTGATCGACCTGCTGGTCTGGCTGGACACGCCGCTGGATGTGGCGCTGGCCCGCAATGTGCTGGCCTGGCAGGCGGAAGGCCGCCCCCAACACTGGCTGGCCGCCTATATGAAGGAATATCTGGCCGTCACCCGCTCGGTCCTGAAAGCTCAGAAAGCGCAAATCGCGCCCACCGCCGATTTGACCCTGGACGGCCTTGCCCCGCCGCCCGAGGCGGCCCGGAAATTGCTGGAATACCTACAGTCACGTAAGTTGCCCCAAACCGGGATTGGTTAATGGCCAGGCTTCTGCCGCGCATTCTGCCTTTTGCCCTGCTGCTGGCGTCCCCCGCCGGCGCGGCGGGCATCGACGCGTCTCAACTGAGCTGCGTGGTGCTGCCCAGCCAGTATCTGAAACTGTCCAGTGCCGTGCCCGGCATCGTGCGCAGTGTAAGGGTGGAACGCGGCGACCGGGTGCATCGCGGCCAGCCGCTGCTGGAACTGATTGCCGATGTTGAGAATGCGCAGGCGGATCTTGCCAAATCCAAATCCGATCTCATGCATCGCAAGCTGGCGCGCAACCAGGACGCTATCCAGCGCCGCCTCCTGTCCGACATGGAGAAGGACCAGCTGGAGTCCGACGCCCGCATGGCGCAGCAGGAATATGAAGTCGCCCGCCGGACCGCCGCGCAGAAGATCACGCTCAGCCCCATCGACGGAGTCGTGATCGCGCGCAAGGCCGAACCCGGCCAATATGCGGGCACGGACCCGGTGTTCGAATTGGCGGCGCTCGATCCGCTGAATGTCGAACTGGTGTTCAAGGTCGAAGCCTATGGCAAGCTGAAGCCCGGTACGCCTGCGACAATCGCGCTGGGCGCGCCGGTAGGCGGCATCCGCAAGGGCACCGTCGCCATCGTGGACAAAGTGATCGACGCGCGCAGCGGCACGTTCGGCGTGCGGGTGAAGCTGCCCAATCCGGGCCTCGTCATTCCCTCGGGCGTATCCTGCAAGGCGGCGTTCGACGGCTCCGCCAACTGATGCAATGGCGGCGTTCGCGCCGCCCGTATAGTCTGCCGCGATGAACGCGCCCTTCATCCCTGCTGCAGCGCCTGTCCATCGCCGCCGTCTCAGCCGCATCGAGACCGCCCTGGTGGCGCGGCGTAATGTGCTGGAGATCATTCCCGCCCTATCCTACCGCCAGCCCATCGTGTCGGGCGAAATGCTGATCCGCTGGCACATGCTGGCCGATCCGGGCGGGATGAAGCGGGTGATGCTGGACAATGTCGCCAATTATCCGAAGTCCGAGATCATGCGCCGCATGTTGCGGCCCGCCATTGGTGAAAGCCTGTTCAACGCCGATGGCCCGGAATGGAAATGGCAGCGCCAGGCGGTCGCTCCCGTCTTCACCCACCGCAATGTGGTGGCGCTGGCCCCCGCCATGACCGCCACCGCCGAACGTGCCGCGCAAAAGCTGATGCCCGGCGGGCGCACCGAACTCGTGTCGCACATGCTGACCGCGACCTTCGATGTGATCTGCGATGTCGCCCTGTCGGGCCGCGACCATTTCGATGCCACGGCGTTCGGCGCGGCCATCACCCGCTATTTCCAGACGGTGGGCCGCGCTTCGCTGCTGGATTTCCTCGGCGTGCCGCCCTGGTTCCCGCGCCCCGGCGAACTTTTGGCGGGCGCGGCCGTGAACACCATGCTCGGCATGGTCGCCCAGGCGATCGAGGCGCGGCGCAAGGAAACCAACCCGCCCGCCGACGACCTGCTGGATCACATGCTGTCGGCGCAGGACCCGGAAACCGGCCGCCGCATGTCGCCCGACCTTCTGGTGCGCAACATGCAGTTCTTCATCGTGGCGGGACATGAAACCACCGCGCTGGCCATCTCATGGGCGCTCTATCTGCTGGCCAACACGCCGGAGGCGCAGGAGCGCGCCCGCGCGGAAGCCACCGCGCAACTGCAAGGCCGCGCTGCAACCGCCGTCGACCTGGAGGCGATGCCCTTCATCGAACAGGTTCTGGAGGAATCCATGCGCCTCTATCCGCCGGTAGGCCTTCTGGCGCGCAACGTGGTAGCGGAAGACGAACT
>JAFIHO010000120.1 GCA_017849395.1 Hyphomicrobiales bacterium | reverse complement strand
CCCGGCGCATTCGGTACGCTGGTCAAGGCGAGCCGGGTGAAGGCTTCGCGCAGCACCACCGACGATAATGGCGCGGTAACGGTGAGCGAGGATTGGGACTTTGCCGCCGCCAGCGGCGAACACATGCAGCTGCATGTGAAATATCTGCGCGCGCCCGCCAACCGCAGCACGGGCGAGACGCGCTTCTACAATCCCGCCGACCCCGCGCAGCTCCGCATCTTCCGCACCGAAACGGCGACCGACATCACCCGCAATGTCACAACCATGCCGCCGGACCGGGTGAAGGAATTTTCCTTCTCGGCGGGCGGCGGCAGGATCGCGCCACTGTTCGATGGCAGCGAGAAGCCGCTGAGCTGGGATGCCCAGCCCTCCTATCTGCGCGCCATCCTGATGCCGTGATTGTTCGGCGGCCGGGCCCTGACGGGACGCGACGAAAGCAAAAGGCGCGGAGCATTTGCTCCGCGCCTTTCGATTCTCTCCCGTCGATGCAATTACCGGGAGTGATTCCGGTGGCCGTTGCCGGCCTCGGTCATTCCTTTGCACCAGCCGTGCCAAGAAAATCCTGTTTCGTGATCAAGGGCTTGGTACAGGGCGATGGTTAATCTGTCAGCGGTGTTTACACCGTCCCACTCTGGCACAATTTGCCAGCGGGGTGGCCGGGGCGTCATGGGCGTTGGTCAGCGACACCACGGAAATCCAGAGCTGGCCCGGAGCATCGCGCGAAGCGCGCGTGAGCAATGTGCGGCGCTCCAAAAGACCGCGCCTTAGCGGCGGCCTTTTTTCTGGCGTTCCTTGCGCGCAGCATACCGCGCGTCGCGGGCGGCTTTCTGTTCGGCCAGAAGCTGCATCATTTTCTGCAACTCTTCTTCCTTCTGGCGCTCGGCTTCCAGACGGGCCTCTTCCTCGGCCTTGCGGCGGGCCTCTTCCTCAGCGGCCTTGCGGGCGGCTTCCTCGGCGGCGAGACGGGCCTTCTCCTCGGCGCGCTGGCGCAGACGTTCGTCGCGCGCGGCGGCGATGACCTGGCGTTCCTTCGCGCGCGCATCGGCGGTCGCCTTGGCGGCTTCGGCGCGGGCCTTCACCTTTTCCAGCATGGCAGCGCGCGCCTTGGCGGCGTCTTCAAGGCGGTTTGAGAATTTGGAATCGTCGCGTTGCGCCATGGGTGGTCTGATCGTCCAGTACGTGAGTGTTAGTTGTCCAGGAAGCTTCTGAGTTTGCGCGACCGGGAGGGATGTTTCAGCTTGCGCAGCGCCTTGGCCTCGATCTGGCGGATACGCTCGCGGGTGACGCTGAACTGCTGGCCGACTTCTTCCAGCGTATGGTCGGTGTTCATGCCGATACCGAAGCGCATGCGCAGCACGCGCTCCTCGCGCGGGGTGAGCGTCGCCAGCACACGGGTGGTCGTTTCGCGCAGATTGGCCTGGATGGCGGCGTCGATCGGCAGGACCACGTTCGGGTCCTGGATGAAATCGCCCAGATGGGAGTCTTCCTCGTCGCCGATCGGCGTTTCGAGGGAAATCGGCTCCTTGGCGATCTTCAGGACCTTGCGCACCTTTTCCAGCGGCATGGCCAGGCGTTCGGCCAGTTCTTCCGGCGTTGGTTCGCGGCCGATTTCGTGCAGCATCTGGCGGGAGGTGCGCACCAGCTTGTTGATCGTCTCGATCATGTGCACCGGAATGCGGATAGTGCGCGCCTGGTCGGCGATGGAGCGGGTGATGGCCTGCCTGATCCACCAGGTAGCATAGGTGCTGAACTTGTAGCCGCGGCGGTATTCGAACTTATCGACCGCCTTCATCAGGCCGATATTGCCTTCCTGGATCAGGTCCAGGAATTGCAGACCTCTATTCGTGTATTTCTTGGCGATGGAGATGACGAGGCGCAGGTTCGCCTCGATCATTTCCTTCTTGGCGACGCCGGACTCACGCTCGCCCTTCTGCACCGTCTGCACGTTGCGGCGGAAATCCGATACGGACTGGCGGGTTTCCTGGGCCAGGGCCTGAATCTCGTCGCGCAACGACTTGATCTTGTCGCGCTCGTCGGTGACGAAATCGTGCCAGCCCGTGCCGGTGAGGCGGCCGACGCGGCGGGCCCAGTTGGGGTCCAGTTCGTTGCCGAAATACTGCTTGAGGAATTCGCCGCGATCCACGCCATGCGCTTCGGCAAGACGCAGCAGGCGGCCTTCCAGCGACACCAGACGGCGGTTAATGCCGTACATCTGGTCGACCAGCGCTTCGATGCGGTTGTTGTTCAGCTTGAGCGACTTGACGAGATCCATCGTCTCGTTGCGCAGCTTCTTGAAGCGGCGTTCCTGGCCGGTGGAAAGTTCGTCCGAGGCCAGAGCGGCTTCGACGGACGCATCCTGCAGCTTGCCCAGCTTCTTGTAGAGATTGGCGATGGCGTCCAGCGAGGCCAGAACCTGCGGCTTCAGCGCGGCTTCCATCGCCGACAAGGGCAGATTGCCCTCATCGTCGAAATCGTCTCCTTCCCCGGCGGCGTCGGCAGCCGCGGCAGCTTCACCCGGATCGGTCACGCCATCGGCGGG
>JAFIHO010000119.1 GCA_017849395.1 Hyphomicrobiales bacterium | reverse complement strand
CCACCACCAGGCGGCCTTCGGGCTTCAGGATGCGCATGGCGGCATCCAGGCCGCGTTCCAGTTCGCCCAGTTCGTCATTCACATGGATGCGCAGCGCCTGGAAGGTACGGGTGGCGGGATGGATGGCATGGCGCAGCGCGGTGGGGCCCTGTGCTTCGGTCACGATGGCGGCCAGTTGGGCCGTGCCGGTCACCGGCCGCGCGGCGATGATGGCGCGCGCGATGCGGCGGGCATTGTTCTCCTCGCCATAGCGGGCGATGAGACGCGTCAGCGTGCCCAGATCGGCATTGTTTACCACATCGGCGGCACTTTCGCCCGACAGGCTCATGCGCATGTCGAGGGGGCCATCTTCGCGGAAGGAGAAGCCACGTTCCGGCTGGTCGAATTGGAAGGACGACACGCCGAGATCGAGAACCACGCCGTCGGTCGCGTCGGCAAACTCATCCATGCGGGAGAATTCGCCTTCGACCAGGGTCAGGCGGCCGGCGAAATGATCCACCAGCGCCTGGCCGCGCGCGATGGCGTGCGGATCGCGGTCGATGCCCAGAACCCGGCAATCGGCCGCTTCCAGGATGGCGCGCGAATAGCCGCCGCCGCCGAAGGTGCCGTCGATGTAATGCGCGCCGTCGCGCGGCGACAGCATCTCGATCACTTCGTTCAGCATCACGGGCAGATGACCGCTCATGCGCTGTCTCCCGCGGCGGCGGCACGGGCGCGTTCCATGCGCGCCTTCACGCGCGCGACGGCTTCGGCCTCAATGGCGGCGAAGCGTTCCGCATCCCAGATCTGGAACTTGTGCACCTTGCCGACGAACACCACCTTGTCCTTCAGGCCGGCATGGGCAATCAGCGCGTCGGGCAGGCGCACGCGGCCCTGATCGTCAGGCGGCAGCGACTGGGTGCGCGCGACCAGCGCCGTCGCGTCGTCATCGAAGCTGGCGGAGAAGAACGGATCCTGGGCCGCGAGGCGCGCCGCGGTGGCATCGAGCAGAGTCTGGCCGAAGGCTTCCAGCGCGGGGTCGATGAAGCTGGGGCAGACATAGACGCCCGGCGTCGCCTGGGCCGACAGGATCTGGCGGTACTGCGCGGGGATGCAGACACGGCCCTTCGAATCCAGCGAGCCGGGCAGCGTGGATATGAATGGCTGGACCAATGCGGACATCGCCGCCGTACCCCCTGGACCCACAACCTGGACGACCGGGAATCAGTCGTTGGCAGGTAGGTTCGGTCAGAACCATGGGACAGCATGGGATAACATGGGATTAACAGGGAGGTCAAAGTGAAATCCCTGATTTTTGAGGGGCTTGGCTAGCGTTTCTCCATCCGTTGGCCGCTACTGCTTGAGATTTGAAGAACAATTGTTGAACACGGTAATAATGCGTTGATGAGTGTAAAGGAAAGCTTAAGGATTGGCCCCGCTTTGTTCTCTATTTGTCCAACAAAAGCCAAGCCGCACGTGGAAGTTGTTTATCCCGCCTATCGGCGGTCCTGCGCTGACAGATGATTCGCGCGACGGCGCGGGTGCGGGTGAGGTAAGGCTTGACGGCGGCAAGGGCCGCGGATCACCAAGGATTGAGAGACGAACATGAAGATCGGTTTCATCGGCCTGGGACGCATGGGCCATGGCGTTGCGGACAATCTGCTGAAGGCCGGACATGAGGTGACGGTTTGGAACCGTTCGGCCGCGCCGGTGGAGGCGCTGGTGGCCAAGGGCGCGCGCGCGGCGAAGACGCCGGAAGAGGCGCTGCAGGGCGAGGCCGCATTCTCGATGCTGTCCAATGACGCGGTGATGCGCGAGGTCGGATTCACCGGCCCGCTGCTGGCGAAGGCGGCGAAAGGCCTGATCCATGTGAATGCCGCGACCATCTCGGTCGAGTTCGCCAAGGAGCTGCAAGCGGCCCATGCGAAGGCGGGGCTGGCTTATCTGTCCGCGCCGGTTTTCGGGCGTCCGGATATGGCGGCGTCGGCGCAGCTTGTGCTGGTCGCGGGCGGCGATGGGGCGGCGCTGAAGACCATGCAGCCGGTATTTGACAAGATCGGCAGCCGCACCGTGCCGGTGGGCGACGAGGCGTGGAAGGCAAACCTGTTCAAGATCGCGGGCAATTTCATGATCGCCAGCGAGTTGGAGGCCATCGGCGAGGCTTTCGCGCTGCTGCGCAAGGGCGGCGTCGATCCGGCGCTGTTCCATGACGTGCTGGGCGGGCGGCTGTTCACCGGCGCCGTGTTCAAGGGCTATGGCACGATGGTGCTGAACCGGCAGTATGAACCGGCGGGCTTTGCGCTGACATTGGGATTGAAGGACGTGAACCTGGCGCGCTCAGCGGCATCGGGACTGGGCGTGGGGATGCCGACGGCGGAGCTTCTGGCGAAGCATTATGAAGAAGCGATTTCCTGGGGCTGGCAGGACAAGGACTGGGCCGCGATTGGGGAAGTGCCGGCGAAGAAGGCGGGAGTGTAGGCGATTATAGTACGCGTCGGAAATTTCACTATCACGCGAGCAGCGAAGTCATGCTGTTTAACCCGCTCGTGCAAACTCAATATCCCTGCTACAGTGTGTGTATGAGCCTTGAAGAAATTCAGAAAATGATCTCGGAATTGTCACGAGAAGAGCTTTCTGAGTTTAGGGCTTGGTTTGAGCGATTTCTCTTCGAACGCCTTGGTAGTTCCTTTGGGCCGCGTCCGAATGGCAGCGGTTGAGAGGCATTTGATGGCGACACCTACGAAATTTCTGGATGCTTGTTCGTCGGAAAAGATGGAGACCGTTTCAGTAGGCGGATTGAATTCTTTCCCCGCGCCAACGCAGTACTGCTACGCGACCCGCACTTTGAAGAAGAAAAGATAAAAGAAGTAATTGTTTCCAATCGGCACTTCTTAATTGCCTCTGTTGAAATTTTGAACTCTGCCTATTTTGTTCGCTTAGCTGCCTGACCTCAGAAGAGTTTTCGATAAGAGTTTAGCTGCATCAACTGCGAGCAATATGGGGGCGCGACACTAGCGTCGGCTTCCTTCCCCCGCGAAGCGGAGCGACAGCGGGGGCCCCGCCCGCTTTGCGGGCGTTCGGCCGCGCGAAAGGTCCGAAGGACCTTTCGCCAAGGCGGCCTCACGGTGTCGCAACGAGGTGTCGGCGGAGCCGACCCGAGTTGTGACGGATGGGGGAAATAAAAAATCAGATGGCCTGTAAGCCGGGTTCTGTCCTTCATTGCTGAAGGGGTGACCATTCCTCTGGGATGGGTGTCGCCACCCACCTCGCGCGACCGACCCGGACGGCGATGCGGAAAACATCACCTGCCGTCCCTATTTGGTCTTGCTCCCGGTGGGGCTTGCCTTGCCGTTCTTGTTGCCAAGAACGCGGTGCGCTCTTACCGCACCATTTCAACCTTACCGGGCCTTTAGGGCCTTAGGCGGTGTCATTTCTGTGGCGCTATCCCTGGGGTCGCCCCCGCCGGCCGTTAACCGGCACCGTCTTTCCGTGGAGCCCGGACTTTCCTCGATCCCCGCTTTCGCGGGGACCGCGGTCACCCGGCCATCTGATGCGGCGCTTATATGGCAGAAGCAGGCCGCTTGGCCAGCAGTCCCGCAAGAAGGCCGGCACATTCGGTGTCCCACAAGCCCGTCAGCCTGCGAGGACGAAAATGGCGCTGGAAGGCCGTGATCACCTTTTCCTGTGGCGCGTCCGGATCATAGCCGTAGCCGGAAAGCGCATTGACGGGGGCGGTACTGACAGTCTTGTCGGGCCACAGGCCGATGCCCGCCCGCGCGAGTTTTTCCCAGGGAAACAATTCGCCGGGATCTTCCTTGCGCGCGGGGGCGACGTCGGAATGACCCAGCACGCGCCAGGACGGAATGGGATGGCGCATCAGAATGGAATGCGTGAGCGTGGTCAGCGCGGCGATCTGGGCTTCGGGAAAGGAATGATAGCCGAATTCATGCCCCGGATTGACCAGTTCAATGCCGATGGAGCAGGAATTGATGTTGGTTTCGCCCGCCCAGTGCGACACGCCCGCGTGCCAGGCGCGGCGATCCTCCGGCACCATCGCATAGATCGTGCCGTCCTCATCAATTGTGTAATGCGCCGACACTTTGGCGGCGGGATCGATGAGGCGCGCAATCGCCGCCTCGCCGCTGGCCATGCCGGTGTAGTGCAGTACCAGCATGTCGATGGCCACGCCGCCGCGATCGTCATGGTTGGGCGAAGGCCGGTCGATACGCCTCATTTCAGGCCCCGTTCGGCCTGGATTTTTTCATATGCCGCGTTGATCGCCGCCAGCTTGTCATTCGCCAGTTTGATGAATTCGGGGGGCACACCGCGCGCCATCAGGCTGTCGGGATGGTTCTCGCGCACCAGGCGGCGATAGGTCTGTTTCAATTCGTCATCGCGCGCCACATAGGAGACGCCCAGGATCACATAGGGATCGGTCAGTTCCGGCGCGAAATGGCTGGCGCGGATGCGGCGGAATTCATTGGGCGCGAAGCCGAAGATTTCCGCCACACGCTCCAGAAACTGGGATTCGCCGGGATGCAGCACACCGTCCGCCTTGGCGATCTCGAACAGCCCGTCGAGAATGTCTTCCAGCACGGCGGGGTTGTCCACGAACAGCCGCGCGATCTGGCCCGCATAGGCCTCGTAGCCCGCCACATCCTGGCGCGCCAGGTTGAAGATGCGGCGCACATTGTCTTCCTCCTGTGGCGGGACACGGAAGGTGCGCTGGAAGGCTTCCAGCTCCACATCGCTGACCACGCCGTCGGCACGCGCCATCTTGCCTGCCAGCGCGATCACCGCGATGGTGAAGGTGACGCCGGGATCGGCATCCTGGTCGATCAGGAAATGCCCGGCCACCGCGCCGACCAGCGCGCCGATGGGGCCGCCAACCAGGAAACCGGCGCCCGCTCCGCTGACCTTTCCCCAGATGGACATCTAGAATTCCAGCTTCCGGCCCTCATCCTTCGACAGGCTCAGGATGAGGATTTGTTTATGCGGCGTCGACCGCGCGGGGATTATAGTTGAGAAGCGGCGCAAGCCAACGCTCTGCTTCCTCGATGCTCCAACCCTTGCGGCGGGCGTAATCTTCCACCTGGTCGCGCTCGATCTTGCCGACGCCGAAATAGCGGCTTTCGGGATGGGCATAGTAGAAGCCGCTGACCGATGAGCCCGGCCACATGGCGAAGCTTTCGGTCAGTTTCACGCCGATCTTGTCTTCCGCGTCCAGCAGCTTGAACAGGGTGGCTTTCTCGCTGTGCTCCGGCTGGGCGGGATAGCCGGGCGCGGGACGGATGCCGCGATATTTTTCGGCGATCAGATCGTCATTGGTGAAATTCTCGTCCGCCGCATAGCCCCAATAGTCGCGGCGCACCTTTTCATGCATGCGCTCGGCAAAGGCTTCGGCCAGGCGGTCGGACAGGGCGCGCAGCAGGATGGCGGAGTAGTCATCCTTTGCCGCCTCGAACGCCTTGATGTGCGGCTCCTCGCCGATGCCCGCCGTTACCGCGAAGCCGCCGATATAGTCGGGTACGCCGACCGGCGCGATGAAATCCGACAGGGCCAGGTTGGGGCGGCCGCCTTCGCGCGCCATCTGCTGACGCAATGTGTGCAGGGTGTGGATGGGGAATTTGCGGGCCTTGTCGCCATAGACGAGAATGTCGTCATCAACGCTGTTGGCGGGCCAGAAGCCGATCACGGCGCGGGCGGTCAGCCATTTCTCGTCAATGATCTTCTTCAGCATCTTCTGGGCGTCGTTGAACAGGTCGGTCGCGGCCTTGCCCACCTTGTCGTCGGTCAGGATCGCCGGGTACGGCCCGGCCAGTTCCCAGGTCTGGAAGAAAGGCGTCCAGTCGATGTAGCGCGCCAGTTCCGCCAGGTCGTAATTGTCGAACACGCGGGTGCCGAAGAATTTCGGCGCGACCGGCGCGTGAGCGTGGAAATCCGGGCGGGCGCGATTGGCGCGCGCATCCGCCAGCGACAGGCGCTTGCCCTGCCCCCGCTGGCCTGCATGGTTGCGGGCGATCAACTCATACTCGGCACGCACCGTGGCGGCGTAGTTGGCACCACTGTCCTTCGACAGCAGACTGGAGGCCACGCCCACGGCGCGTGAGGCATCAGTGACATAGACGGTCTGGCCACGGCGGTAGTTGGGGTCGATCTTGACCGCCGTATGCACGCGGCTGGTGGTGGCGCCGCCGATCAGCAGCGGAATGTCGAAGCCCTGGCGCTCCATCTCGCTGGCGACATGGACCATCTCGTCCAGCGACGGCGTGATGAGGCCGGAAAGGCCGATGATGTTGGCCTTGTGCTCGCGCGCGGCGTCGAGAATCTTTTGCGGCGGGGTCATCACGCCCAGGTCGATAACTTCATAGCCGTTGCATTGCAGCACCACGCCGACGATGTTCTTGCCGATGTCATGCACGTCGCCTTTCACCGTGGCCATGACGATCTTACCTGCGGGCTCCTTCACCTGGTTCTTGTCGGCATCCATGAAGGGCAGCAGATAGGCCACCGCCTTCTTCATCACGCGGGCGGACTTCACCACTTGGGGCAGGAACATCTTGCCCGAGCCGAACAGGTCGCCCACCACATTCATGCCCGCCATCAGCGGACCTTCGATAACGTCCAGCGGGCGCGTGGCACGGATGCGTGCTTCTTCGGTATCTTCGGTGATGAAGGCGTCGATGCCGTGCACCATCGCATGGGTGATGCGTTCTTCCACCGGCAGGCTGCGCCAGGCCGCATCTTCCACCGCTGCCGTCGCGCCGTCGCCCTTATATTGCTGCGCCAGTTCGAGCAGCCGTTCGGTCGCATCGGTGCGGCGGTTGAACAGCACATCCTCGATGCCTTCGCGCAACGGGGTGGGAATGTCCTGATAGACGGTCAACTGGCCCGCATTGACGATGCCCATGTCCATGCCCGCCTTGATGGCGTGGAACAGGAACACCGAGTGCATCGCCTCGCGCACCTTCTCGTTGCCGCGGAAGGAGAAGGAGAAGTTGGAGACGCCGCCGGAGATATGTGCATGGGGATTCTCGCGGCGGATCACTTCCGCCGCTTCGATGAACGCCTTGCCATACTCGTTATGCTCTTCCAGGCCGGTAGCGACGGCGAAGATGTTGGGGTCGAAGATGATGTCTTCCGGCAGGAAACCGACCTTGTCGACCAGAATGTCATAGGCGCGCTTGCAGATTTCGATCTTGCGCTCGCGCGTGTCGGCCTGGCCCACCTCGTCGAACGCCATTACCACCACGGCGGCGCCATAGCGCATCACCTCGCGGGCATGTTCGATAAAGGCTTCCTCGCCCTCCTTGAGCGAGATGGAATTGACGATGGCCTTGCCCTGGCAGCATTTGAGGCCCGCCTGAATGACACTCCATTTCGAGCTGTCGATCATCAGCGGTACCTTGGAGATGTCCGGTTCGCTGGCGATCAGATTGACGAAGCGAGTCATTGCCGCTTCGCTGTCGATCAGGCCTTCATCCATGTTGATGTCGATGACCTGGGCACCATTTTCCACCTGGCCGCGTGCGATCTCCAGCGCGGCCTCATAATCATTGGCGGCGATCAGCTTGCGGAATTTGGCGGAGCCGGTGATGTTGGTGCGCTCGCCGACATTGACGAAGTTCAGGTCGGGCGTCAGCGTGAAGGGCTCCAGACCCGACAGGCGCATCAGTTTCGGCTTTTCGGGAATCTTGCGCGGCAAGACACCCGCCACCGCCTCGCCGAACGCCTTGATGTGCGCGGGTTTGGTGCCGCAGCAGCCGCCAACGATGTTCACAAGGCCGGAGCGCGCGAATTCGCCGATAAGAACCGCCATGGATTCCGGCGTTTCGTCGTAGCCGCCGAATTCGTTGGGAAGGCCGGCATTGGGATGGGCGCTGATCAGCGTGTCGCATGCGCCCGCAAGCTCGGCCACGTAGGGCCGCAATTCCTTCGCGCCCAGCGCGCAGTTGAGGCCGATGGCGAAGGGTTTGGCGTGGCGCACCGAATGCCAGAAGGCTTCCGGCGTCTGGCCCGTCAGCGTGCGGCCCGACAGGTCGGTGATGGTGCCGGAAATCCAGACCGGCAGGCGCACGCCCGCTTCATCGAACGCTTCTTCTATCGCGTAGATGGCGGCCTTGCAGTTCAGGGTGTCGAACACCGTCTCGATCATCAGCACATCGGCGCCGCCGCGGATCAGGCCCAGCGCGCCTTCGAGATACGTCTTGCGCAATTCATCGAAGGTGATGTTGCGGAAGGCAGGATCGTTCACATCCGGCGAGATGGTCGCGGTGCGGTTGGCCGGGCCGAGAACACCCGCCACCAGGCGCGGACGGTCGGACGTCGAATAGGAATCGCACAGATCGCGCGCCAGCCGCGCGCCTGCTTCGTTCAACTCGCCCACCAGATGGCCAAGACCGTAATCCTCCTGGCTGGTGAAGTTGGAGTTGAAGGTGTTGGTCTCGATGAAATCCGCGCCCGCCTCCAGATACTGGCGGCCGATGTCCTGGATAATGTCCGGCCTGGTGAGAGTCAGGAGATCGTTATTGCCCTTCAGTTCGCTGGGATGGTTGCCGAAGCGCTGGCCGCGGAAATCCTGCTCGCCCAGCTTGAAGCCCTGGATCATCACGCCCCAGGAACCGTCGAGCAGCAGCAGGCGCTTCTGCGCCTCTTGCTTCATCCATGCCAAACGGCCTTTGCGATCGAAACTCATGACAAATCCTTTGGCCTGATGCCCAGGATGCGGCACGCCGCATAGGTCAGGTTGGCCTGGTTGAGGGTATAGAAATGAAACTGTTCGAAGCCGCGTGCGCGCAGCGCCTGAACCTGATCGGCCAGCACGGCGGCGGCGACGATGCGGCGGCTTTCCACGTCTTCGTCCAGACCGTCATAGGCGCGGGCCAGCCAGGCGGGGATCGACGCGCCGCAACGGGCCGCCATGCGCTCGACGCCGCGAAAGGCGGTGGTGGGCATGATGCCCGGAATGATCGGGATCGCCACGCCCGCCGCCGCCGCATCATCGCGGAAGCGCGCCGTGGCGTCATCATCGAAGCAGAACTGGCCCAGCGCGCGGGTCGCGCCCGCATCCATCTTCTTTCTCAAAAGGTCGATGTCATGGCCGTGTGACGGGGAATCCGGATGGCGCTCGGGATAGAAGGACACGCTGATATCGAAGGGCGCGATCTTGCGGATGCCCGCGATCAGATCCGGCGTGGATTTATAGCCATCGGCATGCGGGCGATAGGGCCCTTCCATGTTCGGCATGTCGCCGCGCAGGGCGACGATATGGCGGATGCCCGCGTCCCAATAGCCGCGCACGATGTCGTCGATCTCGCCCCTGGGCGCGCCGACACAGGTCAGGTGCGCTGCGGGTTTGAGCGAGGTTTCCTCGACGATGCGTTTCACCGTGGCATGGGTGCGTTCGCGGGTCGAACCGCCTGCGCCATAGGTGACGGACACAAAGCCGGGGGCCAACGGCTCCAGCCTGCGAATGGCGTTCCATAACGACGCCTCCGCCTCCGCCGTCTTGGGCGGGGAGAATTCGAAGGACACGGCGATGGGGCGGGAATCGGAAATCAATTGTGCCAGGGTCATGCGGCTTCGCTTTTTGTCTGTTGCCGGGCGGCGGACTTTGCAGTCGCCAGCCACAATTTGACGGTGAGTTTGTCGTCGCCGTCTTTCTTCTGCGGCGGCGCGATGGTTTCGGTTGCGCCGACCTTCAGCCCGGCGGCGGCGAACCAGCCTTCCACTTCGCGGTCCGAGAAGCCGAGGCGGCGATGGGCATATTCGTCCCGCAGGAATTCCAGGCCGTGCGGCGCGAAATCGGCGATCAGCAATGTACCGCCCGGGGCCATGACGCGCGCGGCTTCCGCCACCGCCGCGCCAGGATCGTCCAGGTAATGCAACACCTGATGGAACAGCACGACATCGAAGCCCTGGGCGGCATCGCCATTGGCGAATGGAAGACGATAGGTGTCGCCCAGTCGTACCTGCGCATGGCGAATATTCCCGCGCAGCAGCCGGTCGCGCGCGATGGCCAGCATGTCCGGGCTGACATCCAGGCCCACGGCGCGCTGGGCCTGAGGCGCCAGCAATTCCAGCATACGGCCGGTGCCGGTGCCCGCATCCAGCAGATTCTCGATCTTGCGTCCGGCGAGCTGGCGCAGGATGGCCGCTTCCACGTCCTTGTCGGGCGCATGCAACGCGCGGATGCGTTCCCATTCCGCGGCATTGGCCTTGAAATAGGCCGCGGCGGTGGCGGCGCGCGCTTCGCGGACATGCGCCAGCCGCGCACGATCGGCTTCAAGCGCGGCCGGGTCGGCAAGGGCGGCGATGGCCGCGCCCAGTTCCGCCCCCGCGCCCCGGTCGGCGGCGCGATAGAACACCCAGCTTCCTTCCTTGAAGCGTTCCAGCAGGCCCGCTTCCCCCAGCAGCTTCAGGTGCCGGGACACGCGGGGCTGGCTTTGGCCCACAATCTCGATCAGCTCGCTCACGGTGAGTTCCGCCTGGCGCAGCAGCAAAAGCAGCCGGAGGCGGGTGGGATCACCCGCGGCGCGCAGCATGGAAACCAGCCTGTCCATCTTCTCTTTCAACATATAAACATATCTTTATATGATTAGAAAAAGGCGCGCCGCAAGGGCTCTGTTTACGCGGCTGGACTTAAGAAGGGAAAGGCTGGAAAAACCCGGCCGCGCCGGACGGCAAGGTTAACGGAATGATCGGTTTCAGGGCAAAAATCGCCGCCGTTGCGGTGCTGTGCGGGCTTGTGCTCGGCGGCTGCGCGACCACCCCGCCCACGCCCGACATGATCGCCAACAACGATCCCTATGAGCCGACCAACAGGGAAGTCTTCGCCTTCAACATGATGTGGGACCGGACGTTCCTGGTCCCTACCGTGACCATGTACCGGGAGATGGTGCCGGAAGGCGGGCGGCAGGCATTCCACAATTTCCTGACCAATCTGACCCTGCCTTCGACCTTTGTAGGCGACATGCTGCAAGGGGAGGTGAAGCGGGGCGGGCAGACGGCGGGGCGGTTCCTGATCAATACCACCATCGGGCTGGGCGGTTTTTTTGACCCCGCGACCACCCATTTCGAGATACCGGGCCATGGCGAGGATTATGGCCAGACCTTTGCTGTGTGGGGGGCGAAGGAAGGTCCGTTTGTCATGTTACCCCTGTTCGGACCTTCCAATCCGCGCGACGCGACCGGGCTGGCGGTCGGAGCGGCGCTGGACCCGACCAATTTCATCCGCATCAAGCAACATATCTGGTGGATCGGCGCCCGGCAGTATTTCACCCTGCTAGACCTGCGATCCCAGACATTCGACGCTTTGCAGGGTATCCAGCGCAATTCGGTTGATTATTATGCCTCGCTGCGGGGGCTTTACCGCCAGATTCGCAACAATGAGATTCGCAACGGCCGCCAGGAAAAGGCGGATCTTCCCGATTTTTGAGCGTTATGTACGCTATATGACTGCCATGAGATTGCCATAGCGACCCGCAACCCTTTGCCTGAACGAAAGACGGAACTCGATGCGCTCAAAGATTGCCGACCTGAAGCCCGCCCGCCGCACCGTCCTGGCCCTTGCGCTGCTGTCGCCGCTGGCGGCGACGCCCGCGCTCGCCGCGAACCAGGCCGAGACCTATGTTGCGGACAACATCCAGAAGGGTCTGGCGATCCTGAACAACAAGGCGCTGCCGACCGAGCAGAAGCGCGCCCAGTTCGAAAGCTTCCTGATGGCGCTGACCGACATGAAGCGCATCGCGCTGTTCACCCTGGGCCAGTATCGCCGCAGCGCCAGCCCGGCGGATCTGGATGCCTTCGCGGCGGCGTTCCAGAATTATGCCACGGCGGTGTACCAGTCCTATTTCGCGCGCTATTCCGGCCAGACGCTGAAGGTGACCGGATCGACCGAGCGCGCGCCGGGCGATTTCATCGTCGTCACGTCGCTGATCGATCCCACCGACAAGAGCGGCCAGCCGCCGCTGGAAGTGGATTTCCGCGTGCGCACCGATGGCGGCAAGCCGGTGGTGGTGGATTTCGCGGTGGCGGGCATCTGGATCGCGCTGGAAGAACGCGATCAATTCACCGCCTTCCTGGGCCAGAACAATGGCTCCATCCCCACGCTCATCAAGCATCTGAGCGACCTGGCGAAGCAGTATCGCTCGTAAGGCGCAGCTTCCAACATGCGCGGCGGGGTGGACAGGCGTTTGCTTGTCCACCATGAGCAATGCTGAACCGGCGGGCGCGGAGGCTTTCAAGCGCAAGCTGGTGGGAGGATAAGTTCGAAAACCACCAGCGCTTGATTTCTGTTTGGCACGACGGGTTTGCCCCCTCAAGACAGGTAGGGAAAAACCTGAGTCCGGCCAAAGACTTATGACGACGGAATAACGAGCGTTCCGTTATGTGGCAACAGGTGTTTTTGAGGCTTTTATTGCCTCCAGCCAGTCATTCCATTGGGCTGGGTCGTTCGGCTGTCCGTTTGCCCACATCTCGCGAGTGATGTTGGTGAGCAATTGCCTAAGGTCTTCGGACTCACAAAGCCCGCGCCGCCAGTAGGCATCCAGAAACGCTCGCATTGCGTCGAATGCTTCTAATTCCGAGAGCGTATGCTGCATG
>JAFIHO010000118.1 GCA_017849395.1 Hyphomicrobiales bacterium | reverse complement strand
GGGACTTGTGCTGCTGCGCGATCCCCTGACAGGCGCGATGGCAGTTGCGATCCTGATCGCGATGGCGGGCGTGGCTATGATTTCCGTCAGGGCGGACGCGCTGACGGGCGGACTGAAACCCGCCTTGCTGGGCGTATCGTCGGCGGCGCTGTTCGCCGCCTCTGCGATCGGCTATCGCGGCGCGATACTGGCGCTCAACGCGCAGGGTTTCCTGCTGCCCGCCACCTTCTCGCTGGTCGCGGGACTGGCGTTGCAGACGGCGCTGTTGCTGGCCTGGCTGCTCGCGGTGAAGCGGCAAACCCTGCGCGCGATCCTGAAACTGTGGCGGCCGTCGCTGGCGGCGGGCTTTGCGGGCGCGGCGGCCTCGCAATTCTGGTTCCTGGCCTTCGCGCTGGCAACCGCCGCCAGCGTGCGCACCCTGGCGCTGGTCGAAGTGCTGTTCGCGCAGGGCGTCAGCCGCTTCATGTTCCGCCAGAAAACGAGTTTGCGCGAAGCGGCAGGCATCGCCCTGCTGCTGGCGGGTGCGGTCTTGATTGTTTGGACCAATCCGAAGGGGTGAACTCTACCTGCAGGAGATCCCCTTCCCTCACATCGCGGCTGCCGCCGCGATGTTCGCCGGGGATGACCGCTACGCGGTCACCTTCGCCACGCCGCGCACTTCGTCGGCATAGGCGTTCATCAGCGTCTCCGACAACGGGCCGGGCTTGAAGCGCCAGGAGCCGATCTCCGACACCGGCGTCACTTCCGCCGCGGAGCCGGTCAGGAAACATTCGGAGAAATCGCTCAACTCTTCCGGCTTGATATGCCGCTCGATCACCGTGATGCCGCGCGAGCGGGCGATCTCGATCACCGACTGGCGGGTGATGCCGTTGAGGAAACAGTCCGGGATCGGTGTGTGCAGCACACCGTCCTTGACGAAGAACACATTCGCGCCGGTCGCTTCCGCCACCAGACCGCGATAATCGAACATCAGCGCATCGGCATAACCGTTCGCCTCGGCCGCGTGCTTGGAGATGGTGCAGATCATGTAGAGGCCCGCCGCCTTGGCCTGGGTCGGCGCGGTGTCGGGCGCGGGGCGGCGCCATTTGGACACTTCCAGCCGGATGCCCTTCAGTTTTTCCGCCGGGCTGAAATAGGAGGGCCAGGGCCAGCACGCCACCGCGACATGGATCTTGGTCGTCTGCGCCGACACCGCCATCATCTCGCTGCCGCGATAGGCGACAGGACGGATATAGCCATCCTTGATGCCCTGCACCGCCGCGGCGTCGATGCAGGCCTGGTTGATCTCCTCCTGGGTGTAAGGGATCGTCATGCCCAGGATTTCCGCCGACTTGAACAGGCGCGCGGTATGTTCCTTCAGCTTGTAGATCGTGCCGCCATAGATGCGCTCACCCTCGAACACGCAGGACCCGTAATGCAGCCCATGGGTCAGCACATGAGTCTTGGCGCTGGCCCAGGGAACCAGCTTGCCGTCATGCCAAAGCGAACCTTCGCGCTGATCGAAAGGAATGACGTCTGCCATGGCCGTAAGTCCTGGTGTCCTTGTGAGACCTTTTAAGGGTCTTGCCGCCCGGAAGGACCGGGCCTAGCTTTCTCTCATGTATTGCAGCATGCCAAGTGTGAAACCCGCAAGGGTCGAAAAGCCGGTTTCGGCCCCGCCCCAGGCATGGCAGCCATGAGCGTCCGGGCCGACGATCCGCATCTTCTGGTGGTCGATGACGATGAGCGGCTGCGCGCGCTGCTGCAGCGCTATCTGGGTTCCAATGGCTACCGGGTCACGGCGGCCTCGGGCGCGGAGGAAGCCCGTCACCTGATGAAGGGCATCGCCTTCGATCCGTTGAGCCTGGCCGTGACGATGCCCGGCGAATCCGGCCTGGATCTGACCCGCAGCGTGCGGACGGGATCGCAGATTCCCATCCTGATGCTGACGGCGCGGGGCGATCCGACGGACCGTATCGCGGGGCTGGAGCTGGGCGCGGATGATTATCTGCCCAAGCCCTTCGAGCCGCGCGAATTGCTGTTGCGGGTCGGCTCGCTGCTGCGCCGCGCCGCGCCGCCCGAACAACCCGCCGGCGGTCCGGTGCGGATGGGCGACGCAATGTTCGATCCGGAAGGCGCGCGGCTGACCAAGGGCGGCAAACCGGTGAAGCTGACGGGCGCCGAGGCGGCGCTGCTGCAATTATTCGCCGCCCATGCCGGACGGCCCTTTTCGCGCACCGACCTGTGCAAGCGGCTGGGCGTCAGCCTGGAACGCTCCATCGATGTGCAGGTGACGCGGCTGCGCCGCAAGATCGAGGAAGACCCCAAGCTGCCGCTTTATCTGCAAACGGTGCGGGGCGTCGGATATGTCCTCGTCCCCGATCGCAATGGCTGATTTCTCGCCGGGGCGCTGGCTGAAGCGATTCCTGCCGCGCGGGCTGTTCGGCCGCTCGCTCATCATCATCGGCGCGCCGATGGTGCTGCTGCTGGGCATCCTCACCTATGTCTTCTTCGAGATAAACCTCGACACCACCACCCGCGCCCTGGCGCGCGATGTCGCCGCCGATGTGGCGCTGCTTGTGGCGCTGGAGGATTCCACGCCGACCCTGGAACGCGACGGGCTGCGCGCCCTCTCGGCGAAACAGTTGCGCTACAAGCTGCGTTTCGATGACGGCCAGAAGCTGCAGCCGCCGCGCCATCCGCTGGGCACCACCATTGATGTGGCACTGGACGAGACCATCGCCCAGCAGATCGGGGCGGGCCGTCATTTCGTCACCGGCCGCATCGGCAATGATTTCCATATCCGGGTCGATGTGAAGGACGGCGTGCTGGACATCGTGGTGCCCCGCGAGCGGGTGACCGTATCCCAGCCCGACATCTTCATCGCATGGATGCTGGGATCGGCCCTGATCCTGGTTGGCATCGCGGTGCTGTTCCTGCGCAACCAGGTGCGGCCCATCGAACGGCTGGCGCGCGCGGCGGAGGCTTTCGGCAAGGGCCGCAGCGTGCCCGATTTCAAGCCCTATGGCGCAATCGAAGTGCGCCGCGCCGCCCACGCCTTCATCACCATGCGCGAGCGTATCGAGCGCTATATCAGCCAGCGCACCGAAATGCTGGCGGGTGTGAGTCACGACATCAAGACCCCGCTGACCCGCATGAAGCTGGCGCTGGCGATGATGCCGCCCGGCCCGGATATCGACTCGCTGCGCGCCGATGTGGACGAGATGGAGCATATGCTGGACGATTATCTCGCCTTCGCGCGCGGCGAGGGCGGCGAGGAATCCAGCCTGACGGACCTTGCGGAGCTGGTGCGCGACACGGCGGCGGCAGGCGCGCGGGCGCGGCAGGCGCCGGACGTGGAGGTGACCGCGCCGCCCGTCTTCCCCGTCAGCGTCAAGCGCGCCGCAATGCGCCGCTGTCTGGCCAACCTGATCGACAATGCCATCAAGCATGGCCGCAAGGTGGCGGTGACCCTGCGCCGCGACCAGCGCTGGGTGGAGATCATCGTGGAGGATGACGGCCCCGGCATTCCGCCGGAGCGGCGCGAGGAAGCGTTCCGCCCCTTTCACAGGCTGGATGAAGGCCGCAATCTTCAGACCGGCGGTTCGGGCCTGGGCCTTGCCATCGCGCGCGACATCGCGCGGGCGCATGGCGGAGACATATTGCTGAACCAGAGCACGCTGGGCGGGCTGAAGGCGATGGTGCGGATTCCGGTTTAGGTTTCGAAAATCAGCACTCAAAAATCAGAACTCAAATGTCATGGCCCGGCTTGCCCGGGCCATGACAGCGAGCTCTGCGGGATGATCTTCCGACCTAACGCAACTCCTCCGCCCGCCTGCGCGCCGCCGCCACCGCGCGCTTCATCAGGGCGGGCAATCCGTCTTCCGCCATCAGCACACCCAGCGCCGCCGCCGTGGTGCCGCCCGGGCTGGTCACCGCCTCGCGCAGCGCCGAAGCTGCCGTCCTGTCCGCCGCCAGCAATGCCCCCGCGCCCGACACGGTGGCCCGCGCCAGTCTTTCCGCGATGGCGGGCGGCAGGCCTTGCGCGATGCCCGCCGCCGTCAGCGCCTCAGCCATCAGGAACAGATAGGCGGGACCGGAGCCCGACACGGCGGTGACGGAATCGATCAGTTCTTCCTTCGCCACCCACACCACATCGCCCAGTGCGGACAGCAGCCCCGCCGCCAGCTTGCGGTCCGCCGCCGTCGCGCCTTTGGCGGCGAACAAGCCGCTGATGCCCGCGCCGATGGCGCCCGGCGTGTTGGGCATGGCGCGGACGATGCGCGCCTTCGGACCCCAGGCCTGTTTCATCGCCGCGATGGATGTCCCCGCCGCGATGGACAGCATCAGCGCGCCTTGCGAAGCGAATCCGGCCAACGCGGGCGCCTCCCCCTTCAACACCTGCGGCTTGATCGCCACCAGACAGGCCGCGCGCTGCTTGCCCGCCACCGCGGACGGCTGCGCCAGCAGGGTGATCTTCTTCTGCTTCGCGAGTTTGCGTATCTCGCTAGAGGGCTTCGGCTCGACCACCGTCACGGGACCGATGCCGCGCGCCAGCCATCCTTTCAGCAGCGCCGAGCCCATGCGCCCCGCGCCGACCAGCACGATGACAGGCTTCACGGATGTGCGCTTCAGGCCTGGCCCGCGCATTCCAGCATCGCCGCCGAAACGGCGTCCTCGGCGCTCTTGCCGCCCCACAGCACGAACTGGAAGGCCGGGTAATAATGCTCGCAGGCTTCCAGCGCGAGATTGAGCAGCGCCTCGCACTGCGCCGCGCTGGCCTCGGCATCGGGGAAGATCATCGCATGGCGGAAGATCACCGTGCCGTCCTGCGGCCACAGGTCGAAATGCCCGATCCACAGCCGCGCATTCACATACATCAAGAGGTCGGCGACATGTTGGCGGCGCACGCCCTCGCCCACCCGCATGTCGAAGGCGCTGGACAGGTGCAGCGATTTCAGGTCGTCGCGCCAGGAGAAGCTGAAATGATGATCGCTCCAGCGGCCCGCCACCGACAGGTTCAGCTCGTCGCGGCCAGCGCGCTCAAAGGCCCAGCCATTGGCTTCCACCGTCTGCTCCAGCAGGTCGATGGGGTGCGGTTCGCCGATGGTCTCATGATTCAGATGTGTGACAGTCATCCACCAAACTCCGGGGCGCGAACACAAAACGAAGCAGTCGCGACCCAAACTGGCACAAGATTTTGAATCCGCACAAGAGTCCGCGACTCCTCATCCGCAGCCGCGCGAAAGATTCCACAGGTAAAGAATTCACAGATCGCGCATGGCCCTGCGGCGGATTGATTCACCCACCGGATTCGCACTTGCACACAGGAAACGAGTCAGTCGGGCTTACGATCAGCCTTCTGTGTCACGGCTTCCAGCGCGGCGATGCGTGCGGCCAGGGCTTCGTTCTCGGCGCGGGCTTTCGCGGCCATGGCCTTCACCGCCTCGAACTCCTCGCGCGGCACGAAGTCCATGTCGGCGACCAGCCGCTCCAGCCGCTGGCGCATGAAGGTATCGATCTCCGCCCGCACGCTCTGAGCCATGCCGGCCGCGTCGGTAAACGCCTTCGCCACCCCGTCCAGAAAGGGATTGTCGGTCTGCGCCATGGGGGCCTCCATATCCGGTCCCGTTATAAGCCCCCGTCCCCGCGCCGCAAGGCAGGTGCCGTGCAGTTCACTTGACTTGCTTGCCGAACCCTTGCGAGTTGTCCCCATGGTCCAGGCCCTGCTGCCCTTCCCCCATATCGACCCGGTGCTGCTTCATATCTGGGGACCGTTCGAGATCCGCTGGTACGCGCTGTCCTATATCGCCGGGCTGGTGGCGGCCTGGTGGGGCATCGTGTGGACCTTGCGGCAGAAGGCGCTATGGGCCCACCCGCCCTTCAACGGCAAGCCGCCCGCCACCGAGGATGACATAGGCGACCTGGTGGTGTGGGCCACTTTCGGCGTGATCCTGGGCGGACGGCTCGGCTGGGTGCTGCTGTACGGCACCGTGCTGTGCAGCGTCACGCCGGAGCAGGCCGGGTTCTGCCAGGGCCTGCCGATGGGCTTCCTCACCAATCCGCTGCGCATCATCGCCGCCTGGGAAGGCGGCATGTCCTTCCATGGCGGGCTGCTGGGCGTGGTGGTCGCGGTGTGGCTGTTCTGCCGCCGCCGCAAACTGTCGCTGCTGTCGGTGGCGGACCTGGCCTGTGCGTTCGCACCGCTGGGGCTGTTCTTCGGGCGGCTGGCCAACTTCATCAAGCCGGAATTGTGGGGCCGGGTGACGGATTCGCCGCTGGGCATGATCTTTCCCGGCGCAGGCCCGCTGCCGCGCCATCCCAGCCAGCTCTATGAAGCGGCGCTGGAAGGCGTGGTTCTGTTCATCATCCTGCAGATCGCGCTCCGTGTGTTCCGGCTGCATGAAAGGCCGGGCCTGCTGTCGGCATTGTTCTTCCTGGGCTATGGCACTTTCCGCTTCATCTGCGAATTCTTCCGCGAGCCGGACACGGCCTTCCTGGGTCCGGTCAGCATGGGCATGGCGCTGTCGATCCCGGTCTGGCTGACGGCAGGCGCATTGTTCGTGGTGGCGCTGCGCAAGCCGGCCAGGACATGAGCCTGAAGGCGCGCATCGCGGCGCTGATCGAGGCGCAAGGCCCGATGCCGGTGTCGCAATTCATGACCGTGGCGCTGCACGATCCGCAATCGGGCTATTACGCCACGCGCGATCCGCTGGGCGCCGACTTCACCACCTCCCCCGAGATCAGCCAGATGTTCGGCGAGATGCTGGGCCTGTGGTGCGTGCAGGTCTGGCACGATCAGGGCTTGAAGAACCCGCGGCTGGTCGAACTGGGTCCGGGCAGGGGCACATTGATGGCCGACATGCTGCGCGCGATGCGGGTGGCGCCGGAACTGATGGAAAGCCTCGAGATCGTGATGGTCGAGGCCAGTCCGGTGCTGGCAGACATCCAGCGCGCGAAGCTGGCGAACAGCGGTGCGAATATCAGATGGCAGTCGCAGTTCGATGACCGGCTGGCCGACCGCCCCCTGCTGCTGGTGGCCAACGAGTTCTTCGACGCCCTGCCGATCCGCCAGTATGTCAAAACCCCGCGCGGCTGGTGCGAGCGCATGGTGACGGCGCGCGATGGCGAACTGGAATTCGCGCTCGCGCCGACGCCGGTGCCCGCCGCCCTCATTCCGGCCAGCCGCGAGGCCGCGCCCGAAGGCGGCGTCTATGAGACCGCGCCCGCCGCGGCCGCGCTGGCGGAAGATATCGCGCGCATCGTGACCGCGCATGGCGGCGGCGCGCTGATCGTGGATTACGGCTATGGCGCATCCGCCGGTTTCGCGGAGACCTTGCAGGCGGTGGGCGGCAACGCTTTCGCGGATCTGCTGATCGAACCCGGCGAGGACGATCTGTCCGCGCATGTGGATTTCGCGGCCCTGGCCGATGCGGCCAGGCGCGGCGGCGCGGCGGTATCCGGCCTGGCGACCCAGGGCGAGTTCCTGGTGCATCTTGGCATTGTCGAACGCGCCGAACAGTTGATGAAGTCCAATCCCGCGAGCGCGCGCGATCTGCTGATCGCCATTGAGCGGTTGATCGCGCCGGAGAAGATGGGCACCCTGTTCAAGGCGTTGGCCATCACACAGGCTGGTGCCCCGCCACCGCCGGGTTTTACGGCATGAAATCCTTGAAGGCCGACAGTCTCGCCCTGCCCGGCATCGCGCACGGATTCTTCGGGCGTGACGGCGGGGTTTCGCAAGGCATCTACACATCGCTCAATTGCGGGCCGGGATCGAAGGACGATCCCGCCTCCGTGACGGAGAACCGCCGCCGCGTCGCACAGCATCTCGGCGCGGACAGCATCGTGTCGCTGTCGCAGATTCACAGTCCGCTGGTTCATGCGGTCGGCGCAGACTGGAAGATGGACTCGCGTCCCGACGGCGACGCCATGGTGACGGCCACGCCCGGAATCGCGCTGGGCATCCTGACCGCCGACTGCGCGCCGGTGCTGTTTGCGGATGCGCAGGCGCGTGTGATCGGCGCGGCCCATGCCGGATGGAAGGGCGCGCTGGGCGGGGTGCTGGAAGCGACCCTGGGCGCGATGGAGAAACTGGGCGCGTCGCGCGGACGCATCGCCGCGGCCATCGGCCCCTGCATCAGCCAGCACAACTATGAAGTGGGCAGCGAGTTCCGCCTGCGTTTCCTCGAAGCGGAACCGGCGCGTGTCGCGGGCCCGGAGACCCTGACCGGCAATGTGCGCTTTTTCCGCGAGTCGGAACGGCCCGGTCACTATCATTTCGACCTCGAAGCCTATGTTGTCGCGCGGCTGAAATCGGCGGGCATAACCGCGCCGGAGCCCCTGTCGGCCTGCACCTATCCCGCGGAAAACGGCTTTTTCAGCTTTCGCCGCACAACCCATCGCGGCGAGCCGGATTATGGGCGGGAAGTATCGGGAATCGTTCTCACAAATTAAGCAAATTGATGCGTTGCGAGTCCCGGCTCCAGCCGCTAAAAGCCCGTCATCAAATTGTCGCGGGATTTTGGGGGCGTCATGACTGATCTCAACGGATCAAGGGGCATGCGCCTCATCACCGGAAACTCCAACCAGCCGCTGGCCGAAGCAATCGGCCGCTATCTCAAGCTGCCCTATGTGAAGGCGGTGGTGCGCCGCTTCTCCGACATGGAAGTGTTCGTCGAGGTGCAGGAGAATGTGCGCGGCGAGGACATGTTCGTGGTGCAATCCACCAGCTTCCCCGCCAACGACAATCTGATGGAATTGCTGATCATGATCGATGCGCTCAGGCGCGCATCGGCGCGGCGCATCACCGCCGTGATCCCGTATTTCGGTTACGCGCGGCAGGACCGCAAGATGGGTCCGCGCACGCCCATTTCCGCCAAGCTGGTCGCCAACATGATCACAGAGGCGGGCGCCAACCGGGTGCTGACCGTCGACCTGCATGCCGGACAGATTCAGGGCTTCTTCGACATTCCCACCGACAATCTGTTCGCCCTGCCGGTGATCCACAAGGACATCCAGGACTATCTGGGCGACCAGCCGCCCATGGTGATCTCGCCGGATGTGGGCGGCGTGCTGCGCGCCCGCTCACTTGCCAAGCGCCTGGGTACCGACCTGGCCATTGTGGACAAGCGCCGCGAACGTGCGGGCGAATCCGAGGTGATGAACATCATCGGCGATGTCGAGGGCCAGCGCTGCGTGCTGCTGGACGACATCATCGATTCCGGCGGCACCATGTGCAACGCCGCCGACGCGCTGCTGAAGAATGGCGCGACCGAAGTCTATGCCTATGCCGTGCACGGGGTGCTGTCGGGCGGCGCGGTACAGCGGATCAGAAATTCCAAGATCAAATCGCTGGTGGTGACCGATTCCATCGCCCCCACCGACGAGATGCGCGCCTGCCCCAATATCCGCAGCATCTCCATCGCCCCGCTGATCGGCGAGGCGATGCGGCGCATCAACAATGAAGAGTCGGTGTCGAGTCTTTTTGATTGACCCCCATCTGTCCGCTACGCGCTCACGCGCAGCGGACATCTTCCCCCGCCAAGGGCTTCGCCCTGCAGGGGAAGAAAGCCGGTGTTAGGTGGAAGCCATGCTGAAACTCTTCTACTCCCCCAATGCCTGTTCGCTGGCTCCCCATATCGCGCTGGACGAAGCGGGCGCGGACTACGAAGCGGTGCGCGTCGATTTCAAAAACGGCGAGCAGCGCTCCGAACGCTATCTCGCCATCAATCCCAAGGGCCGGGTGCCCGCGCTGGTGACGGACCGGGGCATCCTAACCGAAGTGCCCGCGATCCTGGGCTGGGTGGCACAGACCTATCCCGCCGCGCACCTAAAGCCCGAGGGCGACTTCTTCGCCTTCAGCATGATGCAGGAGTTCAATCTTTACATCGCCTCGACCGTGCATGTGGCTCTCGCCCATCTGTTCCCGGCCGAGCGCTGGGCCGACAGCGCCGAGGCCATCGCCAATATGAAGGCCAAGGTCCCGTCCAACCTCACAGCCCTTCTGGGCCTGATCGAGGACCGCTTCGCCGATGGCCGTCCCTGGGTGATGGGCGCGCAATACACGGTGGCCGATCCCTATCTCTATGTGATGACCCGCTGGCTGGAGCGGGACGGCGCGGGCGGATCGGCCCCCTTCCCCCGGCTGGTGGCCCATCGCAGCCGGGTACAGGCCCGCCCGGCGGTCCAGAAGGTGCTGGCTGACGAAGGTCTGGAGCCGGTATAGTCCCGCAGCGCCGATCGGGGCGCCCACCCCCAGGGAGGGGGGCCTGTTTTCGGCGGTTCAAATGGGCGGCTTGTCGGTTGCGCCGCCGCCCGCCATCGGCTAAAAGCCACGCCTTTCCGGGCCCATACGGGGTTTTCCGGCCGAAGGAATCAGGAAAATGGCGCAGGTTCAAGAACTTAAGGCAGAAGCTCGTACCGGCACCGGCAAGGGCCCGGCCTATCAGGCGCGCCAGAAGGGCCTGATCCCCGGCGTTGTATATGGCGGCAAGACCGATCCGGAGAACGTCAATGTCGATGGCCGCACCCTGGAGCGCCATGTCGAGGCGGGTCATTTCCTGACCACCCTGTTCCTGCTGGATGTCGCGGGCAAGAAGACCCGCGTGATCCCCCGCCAGGTCCAGCTCGACCCGGTCACGGACCGCGTCGTCCATATCGATTTCATGCGCCTGGCCGAAGGCGCCACCGTCCGCCTGGATATCCCCGTTCACTTCAAGGGCCAGGGCGAGTCGCCGGGCCTGAAGAAGGGCGGCGTGCTGAACATCGTTCGCCATTCGATGGAACTGATCTGCCCCGCCGACGGCATTCCCAACGAAATCATTGTCGATATCTCCAAGCTCGACATCAATGAGTCCGTCCATATCTCGGCCCTGGACATGCCCAAGGGCGTAAGGCCGACCATCGCGCGCGATTTCACCATCGCCTCGATCGTGGCGCCGACCAGCGTTCTGGAAGAACAGCGCGCGGCCGCCGCCGCCGCGTCCGCCCCGGCTGCCGAAGCCGCGCCGGCCGAAGGCGCTGCTCCGGCTGCGGGTGCTGCCCCGGCCGCGGGCGCCAAGGCCGCCGCTCCTGCCGCCAAGGCCGCACCGGCGAAGAAGTAAGACGGCGCGGCATCCCGCGCGGGGAGCCGCCGCATGTCCGAAATTCCTCTGCTCATCGCGGGGCTGGGCAATCCCGGCGCGCAATATGCGCGCAACCGGCACAATGCCGGGTTCATCCTGCTGGACGAGCTGCACGCCCATCACCGCTTCGGGCCGTGGAAGGCCAAGTTCGAAGGCCTGCTGTCGGAAGGCACGCTGGGCGGGCGCAAGACATACCTGCTCAAGCCCCAGACCTACATGAATGACAGCGGTTCCAGCGTCGGCCCGGCGCTGCGCTTCTTCAAGCTGCCGCTGACCGCGCTTGTGGTGGTGCATGACGAGATCGATCTGGTTGCGGGCAAGCTGAAGGTGAAAACCGGCGGCGGCGATGCGGGGCAGAATGGCTTGCGCTCCATCACCGCGAGTCTGGGCCCGGATTATCGCCGTGTGCGCATCGGCATCGGCCATCCCGGCGACAAGAGCAAGGTCACCGGCCATGTGCTGCAGAATTTCTCGAAAGAGGATATCGAATGGCTGCGCCCCTTGGTGAGCGCGATGGTCGAGGCCGCGCCCCTGCTGGCGGACGATGACGACACTGGATTCATGAGCAAGGTGGCGCTGCTGACCGCGCCGCCGAAGCCGAAAGCGAAAAAGAAAGAAGACGAGTAATGGGTTTCAAATGTGGAATTGTCGGCCTGCCCAATGTCGGCAAGTCGACGCTTTTCAACGCCCTGACCCAGACGGCGGCGGCGCAGGCGGCGAACTATCCCTTCTGCACCATCGAGCCCAATGTGGGCGGTGTGGCGGTGCCCGATCCCCGGCTGGGAACGCCGT
>JAFIHO010000117.1 GCA_017849395.1 Hyphomicrobiales bacterium | reverse complement strand
TCAAGGTCGAGGCGCGGCGCAATTACCAGCTTGGCCAATGGGCGGCGGGCCTGAAGGGCCTTTCCGGCGCCGAGGCGGAAACATTCGCGGGCAGCGTGATCGCCGCCGATCTGGCCGAGCCGGGTGACGAAGATGTGTTCCGCAAGCTGCGCGCCGAACTGCCGGAAACGGTGACCGACAAGACCATTCGCGACAAGATGGCCGAACAGTTGCAGGCGTCCATCGACCATTTCGCGGCGCAGGTGAAATAGCATTAGCCTTTGCGGGCTTGCAGGGCAGGGATCAGCGCGAATGCGACCTGCCCCGCAAGTCCCAGCGCGCCGGGCGGTTGCAGCAGCAGCGCGAATTGATCCGCCAGGCTGCGGCCGAAGCCGAAAAATCCCAACGCCATTTCCGCCGCCATAAGAAGCGCAAACCCCGCGCCGCCCATCACAAGGCGTGCCGGGATGCGCGGCGGGACGGCGAATTTCCGGACGATCGCGGCGCTGAAATACCAGCTCGCCGCCAGCATCAGCGGCAATTCCAGAAGCACGGCGATAAATTCGCCCAGTCGTGGCGCGGCGATAAGGACGCGGATCGTGCCCAGCGCGAATCCCAACGCAAAGGCGGCCAGGAAATACCAGAAGCCCGCCAGCGCCGGGCGCACCTTCAGCCGAACACCCGCTTGAAGATCGTGTCCACCTGCTTCAGGTGATAGCCCAGGTCGAACATCGCTTCCAGCCTGGCAGCGGGCAGCGCCTTGCTCACATCAGGATCGGCCTTGAGCAGGTCCAGCAGATTGCCTTCGCCGTTCCAGGCGCGCATCGCGTTGCGCTGGACCAGCCGGTAGCTGTCCTCGCGCGAAGTGCCCGCCTGTGTCAGCGCCAGCAGCACCCGCTGGCTGTGCACCAGGCCATGGGTGGCGTCGAGATTCTTCTGCATCCGCTCCGGATAGACGACCAGCTTGTCGATCACGCCGGTCATGCGCGCCAGCGCGAAGTCGAGTGTGATGGTGGCGTCGGGACCGATGTAACGCTCGACCGATGAGTGCGAAATATCCCGCTCATGCCACAGCGCGACATTCTCCATCGCGGGCAGCGCATAGCTGCGCACCATGCGGGCCAGGCCGGTGACATTCTCGGTCAGCACCGGATTGCGCTTGTGCGGCATGGCGGACGAGCCTTTCTGGCCCGGCGAGAAATATTCCTCGGCTTCCAGCACTTCGGTGCGCTGCAGATGGCGGATTTCCACCGCCAGCCGCTCCAGCGACGACGCCACCACGCCCAGCGCCGCGAAATAGGCGGCATGGCGGTCGCGCGGGATGACCTGGGTCGAGACGGGCTCGACCGCCAATCCCATCTTCGCCGCGACATGTTCCTCCACCCGCGGGTCGATATTGGCAAAAGTGCCCACCGCGCCGGAAATGGCGCAGGTGGCGATCTCCGCGCGCGCCGCCACCAGCCGGGCGCGGGCGCGGGTGAATTCGGCATAATAGGTGGCCAGCTTCACGCCGAAGGTGGTCGGCTCCGCATGGATGCCATGGCTGCGGCCGATGGTGGGCGTCATCTTGTATTCCAGCGCGCGTTTCTTCAGCGCCGCCAGCAGTGCGTCGGTATCCGCGATCAATATGTCGGCGGCGCGGGCAAGCTGCACGTTCAAACAGGTGTCCAGCACATCGGAACTGGTCATGCCCTGATGCACGAAACGCGCTTCCGGTCCCACGATCTCCGACAGATGGGTCAGGAATGCGATCACGTCATGCTTGACCTCGCGCTCGATCTCGTCGATGCGCGCGACGTCGAACTTCGCGTCGCGGCCCTTTTCCCAAACCTTGGCGGCGGCCTCCTTCGGCACCACGCCCAGTTCGGCCAGCGCGTCGGTGGCATGGGCCTCGATCTCGAACCAGATGCGGAATTTGGTTTCCGGCGACCAGATGGAAACCATCTGTTCGCGGGCATAGCGGGGGATCATGGCGCGCCTCGTGCTGGACGGCGGCTTCTAACAAGGGCGGCAAGCCATTGCAAAGCGGCGGCGCCAGGGGCTTTGATGGCGGCAGATATGGAGGGATTCATGCGCATTCTCATGGCCGCGTTGGCGGCGTTCCTGGCCCTTTGCGGTCCTGCGCTGGCGGACAAGACGGTGATCGACGCGCCGGAAGCGCCCAAGGCCATCGGCCCCTATTCCCAGGCGGTGAAGAGCGGCAACCTGGTGTTCGTGTCCGGCCAACTGCCCTTCGATCCGGCGGGCAAGATCGACTACAGCAAGCTGGACGTCACCACCCAGACCAAACGCTGCCTGGACAATGCGGCGGTGATCCTGAAGGCGGCGGGCCTGACCCTGAACGATGCCGTCTCGGTCACGGTCTATGTCACCGACATCGACGATTTCGCGGCCGTGAACGCGGTCTATGCCAGCTACTTCAAGGCCCCCTATCCCGCCCGCGCCTTCGTGCAGGTGGCGAAACTGCTGCGCGGCGTGAAAGTCGAAATCGCGGTGACGGCAACGGCGCGTTAGGATCAAAGCCCTCAGCGTTCCGGACGACAGGTCATGGGGGCCGCGCCTCGTCCCCAGACAATCTGTGCTTCGCCCTGATGTTCCCAGAAGCTTGTATCGCGGCCCTGATAACGCGCGCCGCTGGCTGCGGGCGCGCTGAACATCAGCGCGGTCTTTGCGCCGCGCCGCGCGATCATGGCCGGAATCTCGGAGCGGAAAAAGGTCACGGCGACGCTGTCTTTGGGTCCGCAGGCAAAGCGGAACGGACCGAGCGACGGCACCAGGGCATGACGCGCCTGCAACTCGGACATACGGCGGCGATACCTGTCCCGAATGCAGGCCGTCTGGTCCGGGCTTTTCCCGCAACCGTCCCGTTCCTTGATCCAGCCGCGCTGTTCGGCCCGCAGCATGGACGCGGCCGCGCCTTTTCTCTGCGTCATGGCCGCCCGCAAGATTCCGGCGAGACGCCGATCCAGCGCGGACAATGCAGGGTCGGCGCAGATGCGCTTCTCGATGCCGCTCTTCGCCTTGGCGCAGTTAAAGGAAGCGGGTTCGGCTCCGGCCGCCGGGCGCACAAGGATCGCCAGCGGAAAGAGGATGCACAGCGCGGATGTCCGCACGGCTAAAGCAGCCCCAGGCTTTTGAAACTGACATGCCCCGCGCGGCCGATCACCAGATGGTCATGCACCGCGATATGCAGCGCCTTGGCGGCGGCGGCGATCTCGCGCGTCATCTCGATGTCGGCGTGCGACGGCGTGGGATCGCCGCTGGGATGATTGTGCACCAGGATGATGGCCGACGCGCCATGCTCCAACGCGCGCTTCACGATCTCGCGCGGATAGACGGGCGTGTGATCGACTGTCCCTTTCGCCTGCACCTCGTCGGCGATCAGGATATTCTTGCGGTCCAGGAACAGCACGCGGAATTCCTCGTTGCGCGCCCGCGCCATTGCCGCCGTGCAGTAATCCAGCAGCGCCGTCCAGGACGACAAAGCGGGCCGCCCGATCACCTTGCCGCGCGCCAGCCGCTGCGCCGCCGCTTCCACGATCTTCAGATGCATGGCGACGGATTCGCCCACGCCCGGCACTTCCACCAGCCTTTCGCGCGGCGCGGCGATCACTTCCGCAAAGCTGCCGAAACGCGCGATCAGCGCCTTGGCCAGCGGCTTGGTGTCCCGCCGGGGCAGCGCGGCGAACAGGGCCAGCTCCAGCAATTCATAATCCGGCATGGCGCTGGCGCCCCCCGCGAAGAAACGCGCGCGCAACCGCTCGCGATGGCCCGCATTGGGATTTGTATTGAGATTTTCGGGCGCGGCAGGGGCCGGGACGAAAACCGCCCCGGCATCGGCCACTTCCACGGTCTCAGAGATAGGGAGGTTTATCCCAGCCCTTGGGCGAGAGGGTGAATATCTCGACGCCATTTTCCGTGACACCCACCGAATGTTCGAATTGCGCCGACAGCGACCGGTCGCGAGTCACCGCTGTCCAGCCGTCACTCAACACCTTCACGCCATAGCCGCCAAGATTGATCATCGGCTCGATGGTGAAAAACATGCCGGGCTTCAACGCGATGCCCGCGCCCGGCTTGCCGTAATGCACGATGTTGGGCAGGGCGTGGAACACCTTGCCCAACCCATGGCCGCAGAAATCGCGCACTACGGCGCAGCCTTCCTGGCCTTCGGCGTAACTCTGAATGGCATGGCCGATATCGCCGGTTGTGTTGCCGGGCTTCACCACCGCGATGCCGCGCATCATGGATTCATAGGTGATCTCCACCAGCCTTTCGGCCTTCCGTTTCACCTCGCCCACCGGATACATGCGGCTGGTGTCGCCATGCCAGCCGTCCAGGATCACGGTGACGTCGATATTGACCACATCGCCGTCGCGCAGCGGCTTGTCGCCCGGAATGCCGTGGCACACGACATGATTGATCGAAGTGCAGACCGTGTGGCGATAGCCGCGATAGCCCAGGCAGGCGGGCGTGGCGCCATGGGCGATGATGTAGTCATAGGCGACCTTGTCCAGCGCGGCGGTGGTGACGCCCGGCTTCACCAGCGGGACCATAAGGTCCAGCACCTCGGCGGCCAGCCGCCCGGCCCGGCGCATCCCCTCGAAATCGGCGGGATTGTGCAGGGTGACCGCAAAATGCGCCTTGCGAGCCGCTTCGAAGATTTCGCTGTCGGGTATGATCGTCATCCAAGAACTGATGTAAGAGGCTGGGACCGATTGTCCAGCCAAATCCTAGCCGGGAACCCGTAAATGGACCAGCCACAGACCCCAAAAACCGCCGCCGTGCTGGTTATCGGGGACGAAATCCTGTCGGGACGGACCCAGGACACCAACACCGCCTATATCGCCCGGTTCCTGGGCAGCCTCGGGATCGACCTGAAAGAGGGCAGGGTGGTGGGCGACGACCAGGCCGAAATCGTGGCCGCGCTGAACGCCCTGCGGGCGCGCTACGATTTTGTTTTTACCACGGGGGGCATCGGCCCCACCCATGACGACATCACCGCCGACGCCATCGCCGCGGCCTTCGGCGTGGGCATCGATTTCCACCCCGAAGCCATGCGCCTGCTGGAGGCGCGTTATGCGCCCGGCGAGTTCAACGACATGCGCAAGCGGATGGCGCGGGTTCCGCTGGGCGCGAGCCTGGTGCGCAACAGCGTATCCGCCGCGCCGGGGTTCCATATCGGCAATGTCTTCGTGCTGGCGGGCGTGCCCATGATCATGCGCGCGATGCTGGAGGCGATAGAGCCGCTCTTGCCGCGCGGGGTGGTGGTGCACAGTGCAACCGTCAGCGCCGAGGTGCCGGAGGGCAAGGTCGCGGGCGGGCTGGCCGCGATCCAGAAGGACAATCCCGACGTGGCGCTCGGCTCCTATCCCTTTTATCGCGACCAGGGCTATGGCGTGCAGCTTGTGGCGCGCGGCCGTGACGCGGCGGCGGTGGAGAAAGCCGCGCAAGCCATCGAGGCGATGCTGCGCGAATTGGGCGCCGCGCCGGTGCGGCTTTAGTTCAACTTCAATTCCTTCGCCGCCGCATCCAGCGCGGTGACCGCGTCGGGATTGGATGCAAAGGTCTTGCGCGCCGTCGCCAGCGCCTCTTTCGCCTTGGCCGGTTCACCCAGCACGGTATAGGCGCGGATCAGCCGCTGCCATCCCATCAGGTCGTTCGGTTCCGCCTTCAGCCGCGCCGCCAGCCGCGCCACCATCGCCACCGGATCGGGCGCGCCCCCACCGCCAGCGCCCTGCGACGACAGCATCGCCATGCGTTCCACCAGCAACTGATGCAGCGGCGAACTGGCGGGCACATCCTCGGCCAGGCTCTGCCACAGCGCCATCGCGCCATCCTTGTCGCCGCGCGACGCGCGCGCCAGGCCCAGATAAAAACGCGCCGCCGCATCGGCGGGATCGGCGGCCAGCGCCGCCTCGAAGGCGGCTTCGGCCTCCTTGCTCACCGCGCCGCCGGACTGCTGCACCAGCGCCTCGCCATAGGCGGAATAGAGCGCCGGATCGTTGCGCTTCTGTGCGCGGGCCAATGTCACGGCGCGGGCAAAAGCCTTGGCCGCGTCGGCGGGATCGCGCTGGTTCATGTAGGCGCGGCCCAGGAAGGTCCAGGCCATCAGATCGTTCGGATCGGTGCGCACCCGCTGCACCAGCATCGGGATCAGGCCCTTCACGTCGCGGTTCTGCGGCGCCGTCACGTCGCGCAACGCCAGGTCCGGCTGGCCCAGCATCGCATAGACGCCGCCGCCGATGCCCAGCAGGAACACCAGGATGGCGGACGCCAGAATCCAGCGGCCCTTCGCATCCTTCTGGCGAAGCAACGGGCCAACCGCGAACGCTGCCGCGCCAAGGGCGAGCAACGCAAAGGCGGCGATGGGGATGGCGATCAAGTCTTTCCTCGATATTTGTTGCGCACCAGCGCGACGATCATGCCGCGAGGAGCGCCGGCCAGGAAAAGTGCGGAGCGCCCCTGGCGCGGAGCGGTTTTCCGTCCGGCCGCGCGACCAAATGATAGAGCGGCAATCAAGCTTTTCCTCTGTATTTGTTTCGCACCAGCGCGACGATCATACCGCGTATCGTGCGCGCCTCCTGATCGGTGAGGCCGGAGCGCAATATCATGGCCCGCATGTTGCGCACCATGCTGTCCTTCTTTTCGGGCGGAAAGAAGAAGTGGGCGGCGTCCAGTTCCCGCTCCAGATGCTCGAACAGACCGATCAGGTCGCCGCGCTGGGCGGGCACCGCGATGGTGCGCCGGGTGCGGCTGGCGGGCGTGGAATCGGCGGATTTGAGCCATTCATAACCCAGCAGCAGCACCGCCTGGCCCAGATTGAGCGACGACATCTTCAGCTCGCTGGACTTGACCTGGGGCAGGGGCGCGGTGGGGATGGTGATCAATCCGTCGCACAGGCTGATCTCGTCATTGTCCAGCCCGGCCCGCTCGCCTCCGAACAGGATGGCGCCGCGGATGCCTTTGCGGGATGCCTCGCGCAGGCGGGCGGCGGCCTCGGCGGGGGTCAGGATGTCGCGCACCACATCGCGGCCCCGCGCGGTGGTCGCCAGCACCAGCCCGAAATCGGAAAGGGCGGCCGGGGCATCGGGATAAAGGCTGGTGGCGGCGATGATGTCGCCCGCGCCCGAGGCCAGAATCTGCGCCCGGTCGTTGGGCCATTCGCATTTGGGCGCGATCAGCCGCAGTTCCGACAGACCGAAATTCTTCATCGCCCGCGCCGCGGCGCCGATATTTTCCCCCATCTGGGGGTGGCTGAGGATTACGGCAGGGGCGGTCATGGGGATTTTCTGATTGCTATTACCCTGATGCCGGAAATCAGCAACGCCGACCCACCAAGAAACAGCGCTGACAGCACAAAATATCCTCTCGGTTCTATGGTCATGCCAACAGAGTAGTAGTGGTGAAAATAGGCATAGAGCGGCGCCCCGATCAGGAAAGGCACAAGCAGAAGCGCGCCTGCGACAATCAGCAATATTCCCGTCTTCCGGCCCATGAGATGTTGTTTTTGACCTCTCCCGCGCCCCCCGCTATATCCCTTTTCCCGCCCAATTCCGAGGATTCCCACATATGGAAAAGATCAAGGTCGCCAACCCGGTCGTCGAGCTCGATGGCGACGAGATGACCCGCATCATCTGGGACCTCATCAAGAAGAAGCTGGTGCTGCCCTATCTGGACATCGACCTGCACTATTACGATCTGGGCATGGAGAACCGCGACAAGACCGACGACAAGGTCACGGTCGAGGCCGCCGAGGCGATCAAGAAATACGGCGTGGGCGTCAAATGCGCCACCATCACCCCGGACGAAGCGCGGGTGCAGGAATTCAAGCTGAAGAAGATGTGGAAGTCGCCCAACGGCACCATCCGCAACATCCTGGGCGGGGTGATCTTCCGCGAGCCGATCATCTGCCAGAATGTGCCGCGCCTGGTGCCCGGCTGGACCCAGCCTGTCGTGGTCGGCCGCCATGCCTTTGGCGACCAGTATCGAGCCACCGACTTCCTGTTCCCCGGCAAGGGTACCTTGACCATCAAGTTCGTCGGCGAGGACGGCAAGGTCATCGAGCACGAAGTGTTCAAGTCGCCGGGCGCGGGCGTCGCGATGGCGATGTACAACCTCGATGAATCCATCCGCGAATTCGCGCGCGCCTCGCTGAATTACGGCCTGATGCGCAAATATCCGGTCTATCTGTCCACCAAGAACACCATCCTCAAGGCCTATGACGGCCGCTTCAAGGACATCTTCCAGGAAGTGTTCGATGCGGAATTCGCGTCGAAGTTCAAGGAACTGGGCCTGGTCTATGAGCATCGCCTGATCGACGACATGGTGGCCTCGTCCCTGAAATGGAGCGGCGGCTATGTCTGGGCGTGCAAGAACTATGACGGCGACGTGCAGTCCGACACGGTGGCGCAGGGCTTCGGTTCGCTGGGCCTGATGACCAGCGTGCTGTTCACCCCCGACGGCAAGACGGTGGAAGCCGAAGCCGCGCATGGCACGGTGACGCGCCACTATCGCGAATATCAGAAGGGCAAGAGCACCTCGACCAACTCCATCGCCTCGATCTATGCCTGGACGCGCGGCCTTGCCCATCGCGCCAAGCTGGACGGCAACGACAAGCTGGCCAAGTTCGCCGCCAAGCTGGAGGAAGTCACCGTCGCCACGGTCGAAAGCGGCTTCATGACCAAGGACCTGGCGCTCCTCGTCGGCCCCGACCAGAAGTGGCTGACCACGGAAGGGTTCCTCGACAAGGTCGATGAGAATCTCAAGAAGGCGATGGGTTGATCCGCGGCGCGCGAAGCGCGTGAGCAGGTCCGGTGGACCTGCGAAAGTGGATCAACGCCGCGAGCTTGGGCGAGCGGCTGGAGGAGGCGCGCTCGGTTGCTTCCTTCAGTTCGCCACCATCTCCATCAGTGTCAGGATGTTTCCATCCGGGTCGCGCAAGGCTTACTCAGCCGCGTTGCGGCTGGCCCGCTTCTGCGCATACATCGCCTCGTCGGCGCGGGCCATGGCGATATCGGCATTGTCGCCGGGTTTGATCTCGAACGCGCCGAAGGCGAAGCTGACGGGCAATTCCACCCCGTTCCACCGGGTCGGGGATTCGCGCAGCACCTGGGCCAGGCTGTCGGCCTTGCGCATCGCCTGGCCATGGGTGGCATGGCCCAAAAGCACGCCGAACTCGTCGCCGCCCAGCCGCCCCACGCAGTCGCTGTCGCGCACATTGGCGGCCAGCGTTTCGGCAAAATGCAGCAGCACCGCGTCACCCGCCGCATGGCCCAGCGTATCGTTGGTCCGCTTCAGATAGTTCAGGTCGAAATAGATCAGGCTGGCCGGCGTCTGGTAGCGGCCATTGACCGCGATATGCCGCGACAGTTCGCGTACAAAGGCCCGGCGGTTCAGCACCGGCAGCATCTGGTCCTGGTCCGCTTCCTTTTCGGCCTCGCTCAGGCGGGTGCGGGCGCCCGCCAGTTCGCGGCGCAGCGACTCGACCTCCTCCATCAGGGCCATGATCGCTTCGCGGACCCTGGGGGTGAATTCGGCTTCGGGAATGCCCATCACCGAGGCGGTGGGGCCGGCCTCGGCCGCCGGCGCGGCGGTGGCGGCGGCGCGGGCATAGGCGCTGGCAGCGACCGAGCGCGGGCCGCGAAGCGGCGGATTGCGTTCGATCTTCATCGGTCTTCTGCCCTCTTCGACGCGCCCATCCTAGGCGCGCGCTCTCAGAATGCTGTGATGATCCCCAATGAATGGTTAATGATTGGGTAAGCCGCTCTTTTCATGGCTTTTCGCCTGCCTATACTGCGCCGCTTCGCGAACCCGCCGTCAAAGAAGCGATTCGAAGCATGGCCACACCACCCATCGGCATCATCATGGGCAGCCAGTCCGACTGGACCACCATGAAGGCTGCAACCGACATGCTCGATGCATTGGGCGTGGCCTATGAGGCGCGCATCGTCTCCGCCCATCGCACGCCCGACCGCATGGCCGCTTACGCCAAGCGCGCGGCAGCGCGCGGCGTGAAGGCGATCATCGCGGGCGCGGGCGGCGCGGCGCATCTGCCGGGCATGGTTGCATCCATGACCACCCTGCCGGTGCTGGGCGTGCCGGTGGAAAGCCGCGCGCTGAAGGGCCTGGACAGTCTGTTGTCTATCGCCCAGATGCCGGGCGGCGTTCCCGTCGCGACCTTCGCGATTGGCGAAGCGGGGGCAAAGAACGCGGCGCTGCATGCCGCCGCCATCCTGGCGCTGAAAGACGCCGGACTGTCGCGGCGGCTGAAAGCGTGGCGCAGCAAACAGACGCGCTCGGTGGCGAAGACGCCGAAATGAAGACCTTGGACAAGCCGGTTCCACCGGGCGGCGTGATCGGCATCATCGGCGGCGGGCAATTGGCGCGCATGTTGTCGCTTGCGGCGGCGCGGCTGGGCCTCAAGACCATGATCTACAGCGACGAGGCGGACGCGCCCGCCTTCCAGGTGACCCAGCTCGCGCTGACCGCGCCTTATGAAGACCGTGCCATGCTACAAGGTCTGGCCAATGCCTGTGACGTGGTGACCTTCGAGTTCGAGAACCTGCAGACGGCGCCCCAGTTGCCCACCTCGCCGTTGGCGGCCCCGATCCCGCTTTTTTCGCGCCGCCCCC
>JAFIHO010000116.1 GCA_017849395.1 Hyphomicrobiales bacterium | reverse complement strand
GGGCGGCGCGATCACCGCCGAGGAGCTTGCCGCTTTCGCCGCCGGTCAGGTGCCTGCGCGCAGTCTCGGCATGGGTGGCGCGGCGGTGGTATTGGCCCGGCCGCAGACCGGGGCCGGCGCATTCGCCGGGGCGCTGCTGGAAACCGTGTCGCGCCTTCGCGCGGGCGATCTTCAGGCTGCAGCCGTTCAGGCCGTGCAACCGACCCTGGCCCGCTTCGGCGTGACCGCCGTGCCGCCCGACCTGGGCGCGACCGGCTTCGCGGCGGTGGATGTCGCGGGCCGGGCAGCGGCCTGTGCCGTGACCCTTAACGGTCCGTTCGGTTCAGGACATACGGTGACGGGCACGGGCATCATACTGGCGGCCTCACCTTTCAGCCCCGGAGGACTGGCCAATGCCTTCCTGTCTCCGATGATCGCGGTCGGCGCCGATGGCGTGTCGATGGCAGGGGTGGGATCTGGCGGTCCGCACGGCACGGCCGCGATCGCCGCCGCGATGGTGCGCGCCGCAGCAGGCAGCCCGCCGCAGCGGTCGCGCGAATTGTCGGCCACCAAGGCCTCCGCCTATGACACGGTGAATGCTGTCACCTGTCAGGAAGGAGCCTGTGTGGCGCTGCCCGATCCGCGCGCCCATGGAGCAGGTGCGGCTTCCGTTGCAACGCAATAGCCGGATGATGTGGGCATAGGTGTAACGCCCTGTTTCTCCTGTCAAACTTCTGTTTATAATCGCCGCCCAGCTTCAGGAGCCGGTATGCAGACCCCGCGCAAGGCGTCCGCCGTCAGTCCCAGCAGCGCGCCCTCGACCCTGCGCGCCCATGTGGTGCGCATGCTGCGGTCCGACATTCTGTCCGGCAAGTACCGTCCGGGCGACCGGCTGAACGAAAGCCAGATCGCGCGCGAACTGAACATCAGCCGTATCCCCGTGCGCGAGGCGTTGTCCCAACTGAATGAGCAGGGGCTGGTGATGAACCGCGAGCGGCGGGGCATGTTCGTCACGCATCTGGGCGATGACGAGGTGCAGCAGATCAACTCCCTGCGCATCGTACTGGAGACCGAGGCCTTGTTGCTTGCGCGCGCCCGCCGCACGCCGGAAGTTATCGCCGAACTGACCGGACTGGTGGAGCAGATGGAGGCCTGGGACGGCACCCTGCTGGATGCCGCCCAGCTCGATCTGGAATTTCATCGCATCATCTGGCGCGCCACCGGCAATCCTTATCTGGAACGTTGTCTCGACGCGCTCACGACGCCGTTATTCGCGCACAAGACGCTGGAGCATGTCAGCCAGGAGATTCGGCGCTGGCGGCTTAACCATCATCGCGCGTTGTTGGATGTTGTCGCGGGAAAGTCGAATGTCGATCCGCAGTCTGCGCTGCTAACCCATTTCCGCATCGCCTATACCGAGCCAGAACGCTATTCCAGCCTCGCGGCGGGTGAGCGTGAGCCCGAGTTGGCCACCGCGGGCAAGCGCGCCTGAACCCCGTTTAATTTTGCGTGGCAACATTTCCTGTCATCGCGCGGGAAGTTTTCCATTCGAGGGCGCGACTGCGTGAGCGAGACGAGGCGCGCGGTTGCGCCGCGCCGGAGGGAATGCTTGCGTGGCTGTTCAAGCGCGTTTGGCTACAGTACATTGTCTACAATTTGCCGGACAAGCCGAACCACAACAATCCTAGGGAGTTGATGATGTCGTTCCGTCGCCACCTGCTGCGCGCCTTGGCGGTTACCGCGCTTGTTCCTATGGCGGCATCCGCCCAGACCGCAGCCGATTACGCGAGATATTCCGGCTACAACGCGCCGCGTCCCCAGGGGCAGAACCCGAACGGCATGAAGGTGTTCCTGTTCGGCGGCCTGAAGAGCCATGGTCCGGGCGCGCATGACTATCCCTATTGGCTCGATAGCTGGAGCAAGTTGCTGACCGAGCATGGCGCGGTAGTCGATGGCGGTTTCTCCTTTCCCAGCCAGGAGCAGCTCGACCACGCCGATGTGGTCGTGATCTACAAGGGCGATGCGGGATATATGACCCCGGCGCAGCGCGCGCGGCTTCAGGCCTATGTGAAGCGCGGCGGCGGGCTGGTCACTTTCCATGACTCGCTGTGCGGGCCCGATCCGGCCGACATGGCGACCCTGGTGGGCGCGGGCAAGAAACATGGCGAGGTCAACTACACCTGGACCGCGACGCTCGATTACGATGTCGTGGACAAGGTCAATCCCTTCACCGCCGGGATGCCGATGCAGATTTACGACGAGGCGTTCTACAAGCTCAACTTCGCGCCGGAAGTGCATCCGATTCTCAGCGTCACCATGCCCGACACGCCCGCGGCGCGGCGCGGCGGCGGCGTCGGCCAGACCATTCCGCAGATGTGGACCTATGAGCACACATTGCCGGGCGGCCAACCCGCCCGCGCCTTTGTGTGGATGCAGGGGCACATGATCGACAGTCTGGAAGACCCGGCGATCCGCACGGTGCTGATGCGCGGCATCGCCTGGGCAGGCAAGCATCCGGTGAATGAACTGGTGGACTACAAGGCGCCGCCGCCGCGTGTCAGCCAGGTGCCGGGCCAGTAACCGACCGTCAAAACAATCCGCGAGGACGCGCCAACGCAGCGCGCCCGCAAGGCAGGGAACGCCATCGGGAGGCGAGGGTGAGGATTATCGGCAGATTGATGGCGCTTGCGGCGCTGCCCGCCTTGATGCTGGCGGCGTGCGACGGCGACATTCAGGGTAATGAAAAGCAGGACCCCAAAACCTTCACGGGCGGGCCGGTCGATGGCTGGGCCAAATGGGGTCATGGCGATCAGGGCCAGCGCTTCTCCGCCAATACCCAGATCACGCCCGCCAATGTGCGCAATCTCAAGGTTGCCTGGACCTATCGCACCGGGGATTTGCTGAAGGAGGGCCAGCGGGCGCGGCTGGCTTTCGAGGCGACGCCGATCCTGGCGGAGAACACGCTCTATTCCTGCTCGCCGCGCAACCGCATCTATGCGCTCGATCCGGAGACCGGAAAAGAGAGGTGGATGTATGACGCCAAGCCCGACACCAATGGGGCGACCGTCATTGTCTGCCGCGGCGTGTCCTACTGGAAGGATGCCCAGGCAGCGGAGGGCGCGGCCTGCGCCAGCCGCATCTTCGCGGGCACCATCGACGGCAAGCTTCTGTCGCTG